>CAJXAT010000095.1 GCA_913050055.1 uncultured Flammeovirgaceae bacterium
AACATCGGTAACGAATTGGTAAATTGCAGCTGAAAAACATGCCCACCTGTCTCAATATCAACACCTACTGAAAAGCTATCATAGAAGTCATTGATATTGGCCGCATCATCATTCAACTGAATTCTGTAACCATATTCGGCATTAATTGATACCCTTTTCGAAACTTTCATCCTTCCTCCTGCTGCTAAAACTGGAATATCTGATTGATCTGATGCTGAACTTACTAAATTGAAGTGAACCCAACTCGGAACCACCTCTAGAGATAAGCGACTAGTAAATTTTCTCGCCAAGACGAGTTGATGAACATAAGAAAGCCTTGATCGGAAGTAATTATCTCTACCTGGATCCGAGAAGCGGAGAGATTTTATTGCAATGGAACTAATAGCTACGACACTGATTGGAAAACCATTTTTCTTTTGTTTAGCAACAGAATACTTGAAGAACCCATCATATATTTTTTTGTATGAATTTCTACCAAACCCTACCGCCAGTTTGTCACTCACGCCATAATCTAAACCGATTCTTATGGTCGCTTGATCTATACCCCATAATGTGTAAGCACCACCATCAATACGTCCAAATCTGTGTGATATTCGCATTTCAAGGTTTCCTGCCGCCACACGTTCAACCGTATGTAAATTAATGATTTTTCCAGACTTAAATGTTGCGATAACTTCCTGCGGCGGAAGGGGATCGAGTTCATTTAATAATGCATCCAAATCTTCCTGAGACCAACCGAGGTTAAATGATATACTTCCAAGAAAAAAAATAAAAATTCTAGTTGTTGTTCTATACATCATTCTCTATCCACATTTTACTGGTTGCCGTATCATATATCTATCATCATCTATATGTTTATACTATGATGTTGAAGTTCTTTGATAACTAAACCCACCCGATTGATTACTAGACCACGATATTATCTTAATTGATAAATAAATATTATCAGCAACCAGATGGACAACATAAGTTTTCCCTACAGCATCTTTAGGTTTCACCGTTGCTGCACGAAACGTTGTATACTTTAACAAAGCATAATCATTAATAACTCCTTCTGCCCACTCGGTTCCGAGTGGACTGGCATCTTTATTTGGAGCATTCTCCACAATAGCATTATAAATTTGACCTCCCGATACTCCACGCGTAATCCATACATTATCGGTAATTCTATCTTGATTCTCTGCTAGTGACTCATCTACATTGTCTAGTTTAGTAAAGGTTATTAACCCACCACTCCATACTTGTTCCTCTAGCTTTGCATATAAACCTTCTTCGTTCTCATAGTAGCATGACGATACCAAAAGAAAAATAATTATCAAGTAAATATGATCTAAATATGATTTTATGTTTGCCATTATACCGCTAAAATAAACACTTATATTGTAAGATTTTATTTACTCTGAGAATGTACAACAGTTCATTAATCAAAAAAAGTTCTGCGCTCGTCAAACTATTTTAGGTTGGAAATTGACTTTTTGGGTGATCTTTTCCAAAGTTTTTAGTTGCTTTTAATGAACCTTCAATTACTTAAGCCTTGCCAAGGCTATGAATTATTAAATAAAAAAATTATAAATTTTCTCAATACGAATTAGATTAATACGTGATAAAATGTAGCGCGTACATTTAATTTTATGAAAAATCTGATTAATAGACTTAACCATGTCAAGAGTCTGATTTGTAAAAAATATAGCCATCTATCGATATTTGATTAATATCCCTTAATCTATTCGAAAATTTCTATCCTTTTTAATTACTTTTTCCAAAATAATGTGATGTTCGTAACCTTGCATTATCTCTGATGTCTTCCCAAAAAAGATTCACATCACCCCTGTGGAAATTTGTTGATTTTCTACCTAAAAAACCCAACGGAAATTTAATCCTATCTATATAAATCGCACCATCTATCAAATGCGTTTCAAAAACCTTTACGTATACTTTGTTGTTTGTAAATAAAAAGCCTTTATGTGCTGATTTTGGCGCAAAGGCTGATAAATCCCAAGTAATTGGATTAATGACTGCCCTGCCCTGATACCACTTTTGATATCTCTCAGTTTGATATTCTTTTTTAAGGGTATTCCAGGTTAAAAAGCCCCCTGTCTGATGGGGCTCGATCATCAAAGAAATACTTTTAAATGAATCTTTATCAATACCTATACCCGGCAGGTATGCAGCGATCAGTTTTTCTTGTAAGGGTTGCTCATCAAAAAAATCTTTCAGTAGCATTTTCAAATGAAAAGATCCTTGACTATGTCCTGCCAATATAATGGCATTACCTTTATTGTAGTGTTTCAAATAAAACTGAAAAGATGCCTTAACATCTTCATATGCCATTCTCAAGGCTAGTTCCCCACCGACTTCCAAATTATTGAAGGATCTCAAATGAGCCTGTCGATAAAATGGCACATATACTTTTCCTAACTCGGCCCATGCCGAGGTTTGATATTTAACCACATAATTAATCACGCCTTCTGTATGACGTGGATCTTCAATATCATAATTCCATCGAAAATCATTAGGATCGGTCAATAACGTTGGATAGACATAAAAAATATCTACATTTTTGAAGGGTGCTACTTTAATAAAGGGCGCCCAAGGCTTTAGCGTATCGCTGGGCAATACTGCCCAATTTCCTTCATTTTCATAATCCAAAGCCCTATTTAATTGCCCAAAGGAACATTGAACAAACATTGAACCTATCAAAACTAGAATAAATCTCATCTCTATTATTATTTAAGTTTCTTAAACATAATTTTATGGTAAAGCAAAATGATAAAACTCGTTATTTAAAACAGAAAAATGATAAAACACATCATTAATACCATACCAATGTAAGAATATTTAAATTTTATAGTCAAAATAGGCCTTAACACTTGCCATCATTTTCTGAAGTTTCATGCTCATTTCATGGGACATAATGACCGATTGTTTTCTCCCCAAAAGCAAATCTTCGTTCATACTTTGCATCTCATAATGGTAGCCAAAAGAATCTCTGACCCCCTCATAATGATCAATAATATGGTCCCCTTCATATAAAAAGCATTCGGCTGCCCTCCAAAAATCTGGTAGGGCAATATAGCCCTTTTCACCAATGATATAAGCCCAATTATTCAACTTAGCTCTAAATGAAGCACACAAATTCGCGAGGGAGCCGTCACCATACTCAAAGAGCATTGTTACTTCCGAATCAACTCCTGTTTTGGCTTTTTGCACGACAACCTTGACCTGCTCTGGTAGGGTATCGATCATCAATGCCGGTACTGCGATGGGATAAATTCCCATATCTAGCAATACGCCTCCTGCTAAATGGGGATCGTACAGGCGGTTCGTGGGGTCATATTGAGTCGAGTAACCAAAATCAGCTTTTACTTGTAAAATCTTCCCTATTCTCCCAGATTTCACCCATTCTTGACTTTTTATGATTGCCGGAAGAAAATAAGTCCACATGGCTTCCATTAAATAGCCCGAATTCACCTTTGCTATTTGAATGAGTTCAACCAGCTCGCTAGGTTTGATGGCTATTGGCTTTTCACACATCACTGCTTTACCTGCTTGTAATGCGGCTTTTGCATTTTCAAAATGAAAATTATGAGGCGTTGCTATATAAACAGCATCTACATCATTATCATCATACAGACTCTGATAGCCTTCATAGGCTTTGGCTATACTGTGTGTATCTGCAAAAGCCTGAGCGCGTCCTTTGTCCCGTGAAGCTACGGCGATCAATTCTCCGTTATCGACCCAGCGAAAATCGCTCGCAAACTGATGTGCTATGATTCCAGGACCTACAATCCCCCATTTTATTTTCTTATTTAACATCTCTTGAGATAAAGTAACTTATAATTTGCTCAAATTAAATTAAATTAGACATTTTCTACTTGTTGAACCTTGATTGGGATTGCTCTTGCTTAATTAGGCAAGTACTATGTCTCATTGCCGCATGCTTTGATCCATTTAAAAGAGAAGATTATGAGATTTTTTAACTCCGTTACATTTTCAGTTTTAATTACCTTCCAAGTATTTTCTCAAGCGCTAGATCCTAAGGTATTTGAATCCGCTCAATTCCGATTCATCGGACCAGAAGGAAATAGAGCCATTGCCATCGCCGGAGAATCCGGTAATCCTATGGTTTCCTACATTGGCGCTGCCTCTGGTGGCTTATGGAAAACGCAGGATGGTGGAGTCAAGTGGGCTCCCATGACTGATTCACTCAACGTTTCCTCTATTGGATCGATTGCTATTGCCCCTTCTGACCCAAATCAGGTCTGGATAGGTACTGGTGAAACGTTTGTGATCAGACCTGCCCATGCCATGGGGGATGGTATTTACCATTCGATCAATGCAGGTAAAAGTTGGCAACATATGGGCCTTGAAAAAACAGGAAGAATTGGTAGAGTTATTGTACATCCCGACCGTCCTGAAATTATTTATGCTGCAGCACTCGGTCACACCTATGGCCCGCAAAAAGAACGCGGGGTATACCGATCCAAAAATGGCGGTCAACACTGGGAACAAATTCTCTTCATTGATCAAGGTACGGGTGCTGCTGATTTAGCCATTGATCCTGAAGATCCAAACATCTTATATGCTGCCATGTGGTCCGTGAATATCAATACTTGGGGTCTCAACAGTGGAGGTCCAGGTGGGGGGATCTACAAAAGTACTGATGGCGGAGATTCTTGGGTAGCCCTGGCCACTCAGGGATTGCCCGGAGGTAAAAATCGCCCAGTAGGAAAAACGGCAATTGCGGTGTCCCATAGCAATCCAAATATCGTTTATGCCCTTTTTGAAATAGACAGCCCCGAGTTGTGGCGTTCAGATAATAAAGGGGCTACCTGGCAGCTAATGAATCAAGATCATACCATGAATGAGCGTGCTCCTTATTACACCAGAATAGTGATAGCACCGGATAATCCTGAGGAAATTTATTTTTTAAGCGTAAGATTTAGTAAATCCGAAGACGGAGGCAAAACATTAATGAAGAACCCACCCCGAGGGGGGGGAGATAATCATGATATGTGGATCGATCCGCTGCTTCCAAATCGAATGATGGTTGCCCATGATGGTTGCGCCAGCGTCAGCCTCAATAGAGGGGCCTCTTTCCAACGCGTCGTTGTACCTATCGCTCAAATGTATCATGTCTCTACAGATGATCAAATTCCTTATTATGTATATGGAAATAGACAAGATGGTTGGTCATACCGCGGTCCAAGCAATAGTCAACAAGGCTATATCCCTGTGGGCTTATGGCGTGGCGTAGGTGGTTGTGAAAGTGGATTTGCAAAACCTGATCCATTTGATAATAATATTATTTGGTCTGGCTGCTATGATGGGGGTTTAGAGCGTTATGACCTGACGACCGGATATGCGCGAGAAGTTCGTGTTTGGCCAGAGGCAGGTTATGGGTGGACACCTGCTGATCTGAAATACCGATGGCATTGGAATTTTCCCCTCAGTTTTTCGCCACATATCAAGCATCGGGTTTATGTAGGTAGCCAGTTTGTACACAAAACAGATGATGGTGGCCAAAGCTGGCAAGTCATCAGTCCTGATTTGACCTTAAATCGAAAGGACCATCAGCAAAACTCAGGAGGTATTGCCGTCGATAACCTTATGACTTTTGACGGAGCGACCCTATTTGCCATCGAGGAGTCACCGCTTGAAGCGGGTCTCATTTGGACAGGAAGTAATGATGGGCAAATACAACTGAGTCGAAACGGAGGAGCGACCTGGCAAAATATGACTCAAAATATTCCAAACTTACCTCCATGGGGTACGGTGAGCAGTATACATCCGTCTAAATATACAAAAGGTACTGCCTACATCGCCATTGATTTACACCAAATGGGCGACTTTGGCACCTATCTCTATAAAACCTCTGATTATGGTATGCATTGGGAATCCATTGTCGGGGATGTGCCTCAATCCGTTCACAGCTTTGCACATGTCTTGAAAGAAGATCCAAAAAAGGAAGGTATGCTTTATTTAGGACTAGACAACAGCCTGCTCATAAGTATTGATGATGGTGTACATTGGATGCCCCTAAAAAACAATCTGCCCCCTGCCCCCATTTATTGGCTGGAAGTTCAGGAAAATTATGATGACTTGGTTGTGAGCACCTATGGGCGTGGGTATTATATCTTGGATGATCTCTCTGCTCTTCGCCAATTTAATCCAGCTCTGAAGGAAGCTCCGCAAGTATTTGACCCGCGAAAGAGTTACCGACTGAACAATAAAGAGAGCATTAAAACCGATGGTTACAGCTTTAATTCTGGACAGAACCCTGCTTACGGAACTCCCATCAATTATTATCTTCCCGATACCCTCACAAAAAAGGTTTCGATCGAGATCCGAGATGAAAAGAATCAAATCATTCGAACTTTAAAAGGATCAAAAGAAATTGGAGTAAACAGGGTCATGTGGGATTTAAGATACGAGCCAACCTACAAACCTCAACTGCGTACCCGGCCCACCAGCAGGCCTTGGGTCCAGCTCAACGGTGAGGGCTGGAGACCTCTAGTTACTTGGGATTTGGACTTATGGAGTGGTCAATATGGCCCTAGGGTAGTTTCTGGTAAGTACAAAGCGGTAATTACCATCGATAATGCCTCTTTTGAAAAAGATTTGGTCGTTTTGAAAGATCCGCTGGCACAGGGCTCCTTGGCAGATCTAGAAGCGCAAGTACAATTCTCCCTGGCCTTGCGGGAGGCGATGAATGTTGCCGTTACGATGATCAACAAAATTGAATACATCAGGAGTGAGTTGTTGCTTCTTAAAACTTCGTTTAAAAAGAATTCTAAACTTAAACAAGTAGATCGATTGATGGGTATTGCCACCCAAATTTCAGGTTCACTTTACGATATCCACCTCACCGGTGCACGAGAAGATGCCTTTAGATCTCCCATGAAATTGTATGGCCGCTTGAGTGCCTTGGCCAGTGAAATTAACTCCAGTGGCATTGATTTTAACCCTACGGATCAACAAGGGGCGGTCTATGAAGTTCTGAATCAAAGACTTCAAAAGACCAAAGAAGCATTTGACGAACTGATCAACCATGATATCGCTGGATTCAATAAGCAACTCAATGATTTAGAGATACACATCGAGATCGAGAAAAAAATGGAAAAAAGCAATTAATCTTGTCTGATCAAAATATTTTGTATATCATAGGCTGAAATATATCAAATATTTTAAATGAATAAAGCATCAAAAAAAAAGGCACTAAAAGATAAAAACAGATTCCCTGTTAAGATCACTAATTCGGACTTTGATAAAATCAAATCAGCTCAAGATCTTGAAATTTTTTTAAAAGCCCAAGGTGCCCATTTTAAGATACCAGATCCAGAAAAGGATTACGAATCCCAATTAAAGAAACTCCAAGTCGAATTGGTTAAATTACAGAGCTGGATAATCAAAAATCAAAAGCGGGTCATTGTGATCTTTGAGGGCCGTGATGCCTCCGGCAAAGGGGGCGCCATCAAGCGATTCAAAGAACATTTGAATCCTAGGGCCATGCGGGTAATCGCGATGCCCAAGCCAACAGAATTAGAAAAAAAACAATGGTATTTTCGGAAATACATCCAAGAATTGCCTGAAGCAGGAGAAATTGTCTTTTTTGATCGAAGCTGGTATAATAGGGCTGTCGTGGAGCCGGTCATGGAATTTTGCTCCCCCGCGGAATATGATCGATTTATCCGTCAAGTTTCTGAGTTTGAGCATATGCTCTTTGAAGACGGAATTTTATTAGTTAAATTATGGTATTCCATAACCAAAGAAGAACAACTTAAAAGGTTCTCGGAAAGAAAACACAACCCCTTGAAACGATGGAAATTTAGCCCCGTCGATGAAATGGGTCAGCAACTATGGGATAAATATACGTACTATAAAGAGCAGATGTTTAGTAAAACACATACTTCCTTTAGCCCTTGGATCATCGTCAAGACCAATGATAAAAAAACCGCCCGCCTCGAAAGTATCAGGTATCTATTGTCCTCTTTTGAATATGATGATAAATTACAGGCCTCCACTCGGATATTACCCGATCCCAATGTCATCATGAGGTTTCATCAATCATTCCAGCACATTGATTAATATGGAAAAGGCAAATTTCAGCAGTCAGGAGTTAAAGCTACTCAGTACTAAAAAAGCATTAAAAATGATGCTCAAATCGGGAGATAAGTTCTCCCCCGAAAGGACTTTAAAAACGCTCCAATATGAAGAAGAAATCGAAAGGCTACAAAATGAGCTAATTGAGTTACAAAATTGGGTGATCACACAAAAGCAAAGAGTTTGTATCCTGTTTGAAGGCCGAGATGCCGCAGGCAAAGGCGGTGCCATTAGACGTATTACGCATCATTTAAATCCCCGTTTTTATAAGGTCAATGCGCTACCTAAGCCCAGTGAAAAAGAAATGGGACAATGGTATTTTCAGCGCTATATCAATAAGCTTCCCAATCCTTCTGAGATCGTTTTTTTTGATCGAAGTTGGTACAATAGAGCGGTGGTCGAACCCGTCAACGGATTTTGTACAACCCAAGAGTATGAACACTTTTTAAATGAAGTGAATGATTTTGAGAAAATGCTAGTAAATGATGGTATTTTTTTAATCAAATTATACATTTCTATTACCAAGGATGAACAGCAATTGAGATTCAATGAAATGCAAAGTAATCCTTTGAAACGCTGGAAAGTAACTGCAGTCGATTTAAAAGCACAAGATCTTTGGGATCAATACACCCTTTATAAGCAACGTATGTTCAAAAAAACGAATACGGAAAAAAATCCATGGATTATCATTCAAGCCAACAAAAAAGCCAAGGCACGGAGTCAAATAATCAAAACAATTTTGAGTAAAGTTCCTTATCAAACCCTATGAAGTTAACATTTATACTAGGGGTGTTGCTAGGGTGGCTATTCTACCCCTGCTTAGGTCAAAAAATTGAATACAATGTATCCTTCGAAAAGGTTGTTCACCATATAGCCGATATTGAGGTGGTTTTTAAAAACATTGAGAAGGAGCCTCTGGTCACAAGAATGAGCCGCAGCTCCCCAGGCAGATATGCTTTACATGAATTTGCCAAAAATGTGTACGATGTCAGTGCTTTAGATCAAAATGGAAATGACCTAAATATTCAAAAAAAAGATCCCTATCAATGGGAAGTCATTAATCATAAAGGTTACGTCAAGATTGATTATAAATTGTTTGCCAATAGAGGTGATGGTACTTACAGTCAAATTGACGAAACCCATGGCCACTTAAACAGTCCCGCCACCTTCATTTATGCCCCTGATTTTAAGGTCCGTCCACATCAAATCACATTTAATCTACCTCCCGATTTAGATTGGAGTGTGGCGACCCAGCTACAGCATATAGGTGATGGTGTTTATCATGCCCCCGATCTTGATTACTTGATGGACAGTCCCATAGAACTGAGCAATTATCAACTGAAAGAATTTGTATTAAATCACGATCGCAAGAAGTATAAAATTCAATTTGTGCTTCACGGTGAAGCTGAGGCTGAGGATTTTAATGGTTATTTTGAAAAGGTTCAAAAGATCGTTCGCGAAGAAGTTAGGGTCTTTGGCGACCTTCCAGATTTTGATTTTAATAGATATACCTTTTGAGCTTGCTATATACCCAATGTAAATGGAGACGGTATGGAGCATCGCAATTCTACGATATTAACAGAAAGTCAAGACCTTAACTCCAAACCACTCAATCATATTGCTACGGCTGCCCATGAATTTTTTCATTCTTAGAATGTTGAACGCATACGCCCAAAATCCTTAGAACCTTTTGATTTTGAAGAAGCCAATATGTCAGATGCGCTCTGGTTTGCTGAGGGGTTTACCAATTATTATACCAACCTTATTTTATGCCGAACCGGGTTGATCAGTGAAGAAAATTATTTAAATCGAGTCGAAATAGAACTCAATGCTGTTTGGAATGCGCCTGGCATAAACCACCGCTCTCCTATCGAAATGAGTTATCAAGCCCCGTTTGTCGATGCCGCGCAGAGTGTGGATCCTGTAAACAAGGAAAATACTTTCGTGTCCTATTATACCTAATGGAAGTGTTTTGGGTTTGGCGCTTGATCTTGCACTTAGAAATATGAACAATGACTTGACTTTGGATGGATACATGCAGCTGATTTGGCAGAAATATGGTATCCCAACACAGGCTTATGAATTATCAGATCTAAGAACTAATTTTGCTCAATATGCCGGTGCTGATTTTTTCTTTGAATCCTTCATTTATAATGCCCAGCAACCCAACTATCAAAAAGGATTTGAAAATGTCGGCATCTCCTACGAAATCCAAAATTCTACAACTCCTTTTTTGTGGAGCAATGGTCTCAAAAATTGGGGGAAAATTCACCCTAATTAGTAACCCTTTAGAAGGTACTTCTAGCTATCAAGCCGGACTTTCCTATGGAGATATTATTCTCGAGATAGATGGTAAAAAAATGGGATCTTAAACTTCCTTTGATGCATTTATTCGCTCCCATTACCTTCCCGGACAGGTAACTAACTTAATCATTGAAAGACATGGAAAAACCAAATCGGTACCGTTGGAGTTTAAGCCTTATCCTCAAATAATCCTAAAACTTCTATCCCTTGCACCCGCTGAATCACAAATTCTTCGGCAAAAATGGTTAGACTCAAAAACATCAAAATGAATCCACTTGCGTTAGAGATAATAAATACGTCCTGTCATTATTTCAAAGAAAATAATCTGAAAGTAATCCAATGCTTGGATACCTTAGATGATGATGCTGTATGGCATCGTCCCAATAAAGTCTCAAATGCCATTGGAAATCAGATATTGCATCTTTGCGGTAATATCCATCAATATATCATTCCCTCATTAGGCAATCAAAAAGATATTAGGAATCGACCTATGGAGTTCTCTGAAAGGAATGGCCATTCTAAGAAAGAATTAATTTCTTTAATCAACCAAACGGTAGCTGTCGCGCTAGACATTATTGCGTCGATTGACGAACCCACCCTCATAAAGGTTCGCCCCGTTCAAACATACTTCTTCAGCGGCGTTCAGGTATTGATTCATGCCACTGAACATTTTTCCTACCATACCGGACAAATTGCCTTTTGGACAAAGTATCTTACAAATAAAGATCTAGGGTTTTATGCTCACCAAGATCTCAATCGAAAAGATCGTTGAGATCGGAAGAGCACACGTCTGAACTCCAGTCACCTTGTAATCTCGTATG
>CAJXAT010000096.1 GCA_913050055.1 uncultured Flammeovirgaceae bacterium
CAGTGACGTCTCATAAGATTGCTGCACAAGCACCTAA
Source organism: uncultured Flammeovirgaceae bacterium (assembly GCA_913050055.1). Classification (GTDB taxonomy): domain Bacteria; phylum Bacteroidota; class Bacteroidia; order Cytophagales; family Cyclobacteriaceae; genus UBA4465. The sequence continues at coordinate 38 of CAJXAT010000096.1, forward strand.
AATAGTCGGAGAGGATGCTCAACTGATAAAAATAGCAGATCATTTTGAATTCACCGAAGGCCCAGCTGTGGACAGTTGGGGTAATGTTTATTTTACCGATCAGCCCAACGACCAAATACTTAAATGGTCGGTTGATGGTGAAATTGAGGTTTTCTTGACACCATCGGGTCGTGCCAATGGTTTGTATTTTGATGCAGAGGATAATTTATATGCTTGCGCCGATGCGTTGGGTCAATTGTGGAAAATTGATAGTGCTAAAAACATTGAAGTCCTTTTAAAAGACTTTCAAGGCACACGATTGAACGGACCCAACGATCTTTGGGTAGATCCCAGAGGGGGTGTTTATTTTACAGATCCTTTCTATCAACGTCCTTATTGGCAACATACAGCACCCTATTTATCCTCTAATAATGTCTATTATTTATCACCAACAGGTGGAGTAAGCACAGTAGCTACAGGTTTAGAGCAACCCAATGGGATCATAGGCACAGCCGATGGATCCTTGTTATATGTTGCCGATATAGATGGGCAAATGACATACAGTTATCAAATAGAAGCCGATGGGAGTTTATCCAATAAAAAACGATTCGTAGCGATGGGATCAGATGGGATGACCCTTGATGCGCAAGGCAATGTTTACCTCACAGGAGACGGCGTTTCTGTTTTTGATGCTAAAGGTAAAAAAATCGAGCATATCAATATTGATGAACCTTGGACGGCCAATGTGACTTTCGGTGGACCTGATCGAGACATTCTTTTTATTACTGCATCAAAGGCCATTTATCAATTGAAAATGGAATTGAGAGGAGCATCTCAATCTTTTAAATAAGTTGAGTACATAATAGCTTTATTATCAAATATATTTTGAAATAAAAATACCATGGGTAGTTCTTATTGACCTGATGGGTTGATCATCTCTAAATAAAATAGAATTTAATGAATGATTTTATGCGTGAGCTGAAATGGGATAGAATATAATAAAATTCCAATATTAGCAATTGCGCATATATTCAAAAGTAGGACACTCAATTTTTTGTTTTATCATTTTTTAAGAGATTAAAAATATTATGTGCTCATCCAGAGTAACAGAAAATTTCATTTGTTACTACCTTCTCAAAAGGCTCATCATAATTATTCGGCCTGCTCCAGAACTTCCTGCTTTATTTTTGAAGTTTTACGAACGTAGGCTTCAATTACTTTAAAGAAATTCAAAATATCATATTCTTTATTATTGGTATTAATTGTTATGAGTCTAATAAATGTATCATTATTAAAAGACCCGAAACCCACGACCGTAATTTGATCTTCATACAGGGCGGTACAAAGTGTCATTGGGTCAATTCCTTGATAATTAAAACAGACTGAGATTGAATTATCAAAACTATATAGCGTATAATCGGGATTACTTTTAATATATGCTCGAGCAATATCTGCAAGTTCAAATTGTTCATCTACAATTTGTTTCAATCCATTAGTCCCAATTGATTTCCAAAGTGTCCAGAATTTCAATGCATCATTCCTTCTTCCACATTGGAACGAAGTTTTACCTAAGTTGAAATCGTCACCATCTGTTTGATAAAGATAATCTGCATCATTACTGAAGGAGTTGTATAAATATTTTTTATCGTTTACTAACAAGACCGAACAAGTTAGAGGGGTTCCCAACATCTTGTGCGCATTATAGTTGAAAGAATTTGATCTTTCTATTCCATCAACAAGATATTTAAATTTATCGCTGAAAATAACGCTTCCACAATAGGCACCATCGACATGGAGCCAAAGATTATATTTCTCCGTGATATCAGCAATTTTATCTATTGGATCAAAACTCCCTAAAACGGTGGTACCTGCGGTAGCATTTACGTAAGTGGGAAGAAAACCTTCATCGAGATCTTTAATAATTTGTACTTCCAAATGGTTCGGTAGCATTTGTCCTTTGGAATCAGTATCAATATATCTAATGTTGCTCTTGCCAATTCCTGCAAAGCTTGCATTTTTTGAATTTGAATAATGCGATTCTCGAGAAGTGTAAACAATCATTGGTTTGGACATACCCTTTTCCCTACAATGGGAATCTTTGGCATCTCTAGCCATGACTAAGGCCATATAATTGCTCATCGAACCCCCAGTTGGAAAGGTACCATTACTTTGAGAGCCATAACCGATCATCTCACAAGATTTTCTTATGATTTCTTGTTCAATACCAACTTGGGGACCGGCAACTTTGTATGTATACATGCTATTATTAAGCATAACGGCAAGTAAATCACCCAAAATAGCCTTACCTTGTCTACCTCCAAAAAGTTGATTAAAAAATAATTTTGTTGCTGTTTTGGGCGTAGCTATCACTACTTCTTTGAGTAAATTTTTTAGTTTATTATCAACAATAGGAGTAGGGTTTAGCGAAAGATCTACCGAACTATAAAGTTTGTCAGCTTCTATTCGATCGGCCACTGGATGCTTATGCTCTTCATTTAACAATATTTCAACCAGTTCATTGAAGAGAACTAAATCAGTATTTATTTTAGACATATAATTTTACTGCAATTAACTGATCGCACCATTATAAATTGTATGATAACTCATTTTTTTTTGCACAAATTCCTTTGATTGTTCATCATAAATGTTGCAATTACGAATAGGCTTTGCATATAAATGGAGTGAGAGCGCTCGTTGGTTGGATAGGTTTTTTAACTGATGACATCCCATGAAATCAATCATGTAGGAGATGTCACCTGCTTTAAAAAGGGTCGATTTTAGTATATTGAAGTCACTGACTTCATTCGATTTATAAATTGTTTCTTTGAATTCGCCATCTATGACTTTTACCCAACATTCCTCACCTCCATGATCATGAATAGGGGTTTTTTGACTTGATTGCCAACAAATTAGTATCAACTCAAATCGTTCATTTTCAAAAATACAATTTCGGGTGTAAGTTGTTTCAGACCAAGAGCAAAAAATTTCAAAAGCACTCTTTGGTATTGCCATAGAATGTAAAATTTCATGATACTTCGTACTTTGCTCATTTTTAAGAGCACTGATTAATTCATTTAATGAATGAACTTTCTTGTGATTATCTACGATAGACTTTATCATTTCTTCATCTTTCTTCTATTCATTCAATGAGCAGATCCAAGGTGCGTTTTCAAATCTAACTAATCTTTTTCGGTAAAGCGTTGAGAGTAATCTTACGCTTCGTAAGTTAGCAATTTCCGATCAATTTTTTCAATTATTTATGAAAAAGAGTAATTTTTGTCAGTTTTTTAAGCATTTTGGGCATAATTGGAGAATGGGTACTTTTTTATTTTGTTCGAGAAACCGATCTGAAATTAATTTAGCGATCCAATAATTTATATTTATTATGAACGATCCAGAATTAGTAATCAAATTAGTTGTTCTCACTTTTTACGTTGGGGTATTATTTTTCATTGGAATTCTTGCCTCTCGGAGAATTAAAGGCATGAGTGATTATTATGTCGGTGGGAAAAATATGGGCTTTTTGGCAGTTGCTTTTTCCGCAAGGGCCACCGGTGAATCAGGTTGGTTACTCATCGGTCTTACAGGTATGGGTGCCATAGCCGGATATTCAGGCTATTGGGTCGTTTTAGGAGAACTTCTTGGAGTTTTTGTTTCTTGGCAATTCATGGCAAAGCGGTTCAAAAAATTATCTGATCAATATAATGCGATTACCATACCAGACTACCTTGAGGCACATTTTAAATCATCCAAAAATACACTACGAATCATAGCCGCTTCGGCACTCGTCATATTTGTGATTATATATGTTGCTTCCCAAATGGATGTTACTGGAATTGCCTTTGAATCAATGCTTAATATTGACTATCGAGTGGGTGCGATAATTGGATTTTTTATTGTCTTAATCTATATTTTTGTAGGTGGATTCGTAGCCGCGGTTTGGTCTGATATGTTTCAAGGTATTTTGATGTTTTTTGGATTGGTTTTATTACCAATTGTTATATGGTTTTCCATGGATCATGGGGCGGGAATTACTGTAGGGCTCAACGCTATTGATCCCACCTTAACACAAGTACTTGGGAGAAACGATAATGGCTGGCTTAATTTATTTACGATTTTAGGTTTCTCAATGATCGGATTGGGTTTTTTAGGTTCGCCACAAGTGTATATTCGCTTTATGTCCATTAAAAGTGAAAAAGAAATTGACAAAGGTAAATGGGTTGCGCTACTTTTCACATTATTAACTGATGCTTCAGCCGTTACGATTGGAATTCTTGCTCGAATTTATTTTACACAAAAAGGTCAAGATCCCGAAGTTATATTAGGGACAGGAGGAGAAAATGTTTTGAGTTTGGTAACTAATGAATTCTTGCCTACAATTTTAGTTGCTATCTTTATTGCCATTGTACTTTCTGCAATTATGTCAACTATTGACTCTCTTCTTATTCTTGCCTCTAGTGCAATTACTAGAGATTTCTATCAAAAAATATTCAGACCTGATTTAAAAGATCAAGACTTGACAAAAGTCTCAAGACTAGTTACCATTGGAATGGCACTAATGTCACTTGGAATTGCAATTTTATTATACTATTTGTATCCTGATAGAAAGATTTTTTGGATCATGATTTTCGGATGGTCCGGTATTGCAGCCACTTTCTGTCCGGTAATTATTTTATCATTATTTTGGAAAGGATTTTCTGAAAAAGGAGCTATTGCTTCTATGATTACTGGATTCTTTTCTATCATTTTCTTCAAGTTTGTAGTATCAAATATGGAAAGGATAGGTGATTATTTTATAGAGCTAGATGTACTAGCACCCTCTTTTTTAATGGCTATGATCGTTGGATTTATAGTTTCGAAAGTGTCTCCGCCAAAGATGGACAAATAGAAACAGTTGAGAAAATTGATAACTAATTCTTAGGGTATCAGAAACGGTTGCTTTTTTTGATTGAACAGCGAGACGTCCTTCTCATATCTGCCTCAAAAGTTATTTATGCTCTTAAGATGAGTATAAAGGAAGCTTATAAATAAAAAAACTACACTGCAGCTAAGTATAGCTTCCTTTTGACTTGAGCGCTTGACTTATGTGAGCCAAATGATGCTCACCATGCCAAGCATAGAGGGCTAAATTCTCATCCAATCTCATTTCTCGATCGTGTTCGGGGTGTAAAAATGTTTTTTCAAAATCCTGAGGTTTCATGGTATTTAATAAATAAACCCAGCGGGAATATAAACCCGAGATTATCTCAAGTGAGGGTTGTATTGGTCCTTGATAATCGGACATTTGCGCCCATAATGCTTCATGATAGGTTTTGATGGTGGGTGTTGACTCCGTTAGCGCCCATCTAAACCGGGTGACCGATTGCATGTGACTGTCAGCACAATGGTGTATGACTTGCTTAATATTCCATCCATCCGGTCTATAGAGCCAATTTTCTTGTTCTACTGTAATAGACTTAACCAGCGCCTTCAGTTTTTCAGGAAATGAGGCAAGGGCTTCAATACTTTCCTTTATTTCATTCATGGCTAGGGAAGTAGGCATTACGAATTTGTCTATGGGGTATTTGAGGTCGTTCGAATTCATTATTTTGCCTAAATTTAAGTTTAACTTCCCTTGAGGTATTTATCTAGAAATTTCAGCGTTTTTTGAGAAGCTTCAATATTATTTACCTTTTTTGAAAAACCATGACCCTCATCAGGAAAAACAATATATTCAACTGGGATATTATTGTTCTTAGCAGCAGCGACTATTTCATCAGATTCAATTTGAAGTACCCTAGGATCATTGGCGCCTTGAAAAACGATAAAGGGCTTTGTGATTTGATGGGCAAAGAACAAGGGTGACTTGTTGTAGAGTGCAAGACTGTCTGTTTCGGGGTTTCCTAACTCATTATATAAGGCATTTCGGGAGGCTTCCCACCAGGCAGGAATGCTCCGCAGTGTACGTAACCAATTGGTCACACCGAAATAATTAACTCCTACAGCGAATTCATCAGGGGCGAATGCCAAGGCCGCCATAACCATGTATCCACCGTAACTACCTCCCATAATTCCAATTTTATCAGCAGCTACATAATCTGTGTTGATCAAGAATTCCTTGGATGCGATGCAATCTTTCAGGTCAACATCTCCATGTTTTAAATCATCAGCCTTGTAAAATGTTTTACCATATCCAGAACTTCCTCTATTATTTACGGCAAGCACGACATAACCTTGATTTACCCAATATTGTATTCTATCCGTATAATTCAGCCTTGTTTGTCCTCCAGGTCCACCATGAATGTATAGTAAAGCAGGTAATTTGTCACCTTTTTGGATGTTATTGGGTTTGTAGAGAATGGCAGGTATTAAAAGACCGTCAAAGGAAGGAAATCGAATGACTTGTCCGGCGACAAGATCATCGGGATTTATTTCAGGGTTAAGCGTATGGGTTAGTTTTTTAAGCGTTTTATTTTTAAAATGGTATAAAAATAGGTCTCGAGGCATTTTAGAACTGCTTAGATAGAAGGTCATTTGCGTTTCACTATCCGAAATGTTTACCGATGAGATATCTCCTTCGGGTAAATTTGGGATGGTAATGATTTCTTTTGAGTGAGTGTCTTGAATGATGATTTTGGCACTTGCATCCTCATTGATACCGGTGACACGGTACGCACCATTTTGAGACAGGTAGGCATAACTTATGGCCCATTCAGCTTTTTGTTCTACTTTCTGAGTTTGGGTAGCGATGTCATACGACATAAGGTAGGCAAACTCGCTATCATGGTCAGTAATGAAATATAAAGTATTGTGATCTTTTGAAAAAAACTGAGGTTCATTAAGTACGTTACCTTCATGAGGGGTGATCAGGGATACTTCTCCTGTTTGGGTATCCAAAAGATGGATGTTTGCATCAGAAGTAGTCACTCTTTCAGAAAGGGCGATGTACCGTTCGTCATCACTGACTATTGAAGGCGTAAAGTCATTATCGTTCATGTATATATTGTCGGTTTGAAACCCACCCTCAGCTACCGATGTACCTATTACTTCGGTTCGATACAAGTCAAAATATTTGGGATCTCTTTTGTTGCTGGCCCAAAAGATGGCCGTATTATTGTGATTCCATCCGTAATAGGAGGCCTTGGCACTGTCAGGCGTGAGGTCGATCACGCTGCCTTCCCTATTTTTTATATATATCTGTGTCAATTCATTTCCCCCCTCGTCACTCGTATAAATGATTCTATCATCTGAGGGGAAGTAAGACCGAGCAATTATGGCATTTTCCGTAGAATTTGTAAGTTGTGTTTGTTTGCCAGTTTCAAGATCAATACTGTAGGCATTTAAGATACCACTTGCCTTACTGGTCATTAAAATTGTTTTCTCATCTGCCGAGAAATCACCGCCAAATACTTGAGTAGTATTCATAAATTGCTCAATGGTATATCTCTTATTTTGAGAGAGATCTTCTTTTTTTTCACAAGAGAGCAATATTAAAAACAAGAGTACGATAAGCTTTTTCATTTGGATAGAGATTAATATTTAGCTGAAGTTAACTGTATTTATCTTGATTGTGTTATTTTGTAAATTAAAACTTACAAGAAAAAAGAATTACTAAAAAAAATTAAACTTTGACCTGACTGCTGATCAATTCTGTCTGAAGAACGCCCTTAGAAAAACAGTAGAGTGAACAGATCATAAAAACATGTGAGATCTCATGGTGTTGGAACCATGGGTGTAAGTTCAATCCGATGAGCTCCACAGGAAGCGTCATTAACATGGAGATAAATCCCCAAAAGAAAAATCCTATTTGATCAGTACCTTTTGCCATTCTGAAAGCGAAGGGTACCCCTAAAAAGAGAACAAGTCCAATAGCAGTATGAATGGCGACCCACAAGAATTTTAATTCAAAAATGAGTAGACCAAAGGCGTTAGCCATAAGGAGCGCGATGATTGATTTTAGTAAAATATTGCCTTTTGGATAAAAGTAAATGACCATCGCATATTCTAACATACTGATAGATATGATGCTAGTAGCCCACCCAGGTATTTTACCTGCTATGCCTAAATAATTATAAAATAAATGTGACCAGGCAGCAAAAAAGGTAGAGATGGATAAGAATAAAAAGAACTTACCGAAATAGGCTGAAAACGGCGAAGCGAAAGAGGCTCTGATTTTTTTGTAGTATAAGAAGCTTTGAAAAGACATGACTAAATTTAAAATTAAAGCCATAGGTTCTAACAGTTGTAACCCCCACATTTCGAATTCAATTTTTTCCATTTCCGGCGCAATATGCTAAAAAAAAATTAAATTCATTCGCTCTAGTTTAATAAATGCATTGGTTAAACTAGGGTTAGTTAAAAGGATTGAGAAAAACATCAAATAAAAATTATATTGACATTAAATAATTTTTATCTGAAACCAAGATAAAGATTGATAATTTTTGAGATTAATAGCAATTACATTATTTTGTTGTTGTTACTTGTTCGTACAAAACCATTTTTAAAATGAAAAAGGCTCCATGGCATGCACGCTACCCGAAAGAAGTACCTCAACAAATTGATAGTGCTGAATACGAAAGCTTAGCCGAACTTTTGAATGATGGGTTCAAAAATTTTGGTAACTATCCAGCCTTTGAAAATATGGGTAAAGTAATGACTTTTAACGAGTTGAAAATAGCTTCAGATAGTTTCGCTGCTTATCTGATTCATGACTTAGGACTGAATCGGGGGGATAAAGTAGCGATTCAAATGCCCAATTTACTTCAATACCCTGTAGTGCTATTTGGAGCTTTAAGGGCGGGAATGACGGTAGTAAATGTAAACCCGCTGTATACCGCAAGTGAATTAAAACACCAACTGAATGATGCTGATGCGAAAGTAATTATCGTTTTAGCTAATTTCGCAAGTATCCTAGAAGGCATTTTGTCTGAAACTATGTTGGAATATGTATTGGTTACGCACATTGGAGATATGATCGGAGGGATAAAAGGAAGTCTGATCAACTTTGCTGTCAAATACATCAAAAAAATGGTTCCTTCGTTTAGCCTTCCAAAGGCTACCGCTTTGGTGAAAGCCCTTAAATTAGGAGCCAAACATGATTTTGTCCAGCCAGCTATTAAAAGTAGCGATTTAGCTTTTCTTCAATATACGGGAGGTACCACGGGGGTTTCCAAAGGTGCAATGCTTTCCCATGGTAATTTAGTTGCCAATTTATTACAAGTAAATGCCTGGATGAAAAGTGGAGGTTTGAAAGAAGGAGCTGAGGTTTATATTACCGCACTCCCTATTTATCATATTTTCGCTTTGGTCGCCAATGTACTCGGCTCGGTGAGCTCGGGGTCCCAAAATATTTTAATTACCAATCCCCGAGATATGGATGGTTTTGTAAAGGAACTCAAGAAACATAAATTTACTATATTGAGTGGTGTAAATACGCTTTTTAATGGATTATTGAATCATCCTGAATTTAAAAATTGTGACTTCAGTAAGCTTCGTTTTGGTTTTGGTGGGGGTATGGCGGTTCAAAATTCAGTAGCTGAGAAATGGCTTGAAATAACAGGAACGCCATTGGCAGAAGGCTATGGCCTTACGGAGACCTCACCCGTGCTTACGATTAATCCATTAGATGGAAGGCATAAAATGGGTACCATTGGACTTCCTATTTCCAATACGGAAATAAAGAACTTTGATGATGATTTTGTGGAGGTGGCTGTGGGCGATCCAGGAGAACTTTGCGCCAAAGGTCCGCAAGTAATGCAAGGATATTACAACCGACCAGAAGAAACAGATCATGTGATGCAAGACGGTTGGTTTAAAACAGGTGATATAGCTATAATGGATGAGGAAGGTTTTTTTAAAATTGTAGATCGAAAAAAAGAAATGATTCTTGTATCGGGATTCAATGTTTATCCAAATGAGATTGAAAATGTCATTTCATCTCATCCCAAGGTATTGGAAGTAGGAGTGATCGGTGTGCCCGATCTTAAATCAACAGAGGCTGTGAAAGCGGTTGTTGTCAAAAAGGAGGAAACCTTAAGCGAGGCTGAGATCATTGCTTATTGTAAGGAAAAGTTAACAGGCTATAAATGTCCACGTCATGTTTCTTTTATCTCGGAATTGCCCAAATCTAATGTGGGTAAGATATTGAGAAGAATCATTAAAGAAGATGATTTAAAGACGCATACCTACAAGGGATCTTGACGCGTGATCAGCCCCAAATCTTCGAGTCATTGATAAATGAAGGAGTTACTCAAAAAACTCTAGGGCCATCTTATGCCCGCTAAGGTGTCCAATTTTGATCTGACCACCAATTTAAAAAATTTTCATAGAACGTGATGATATCTTGGTAATACGGAATTTTAGGGGTGTCAGTTACTAATGGATATGGAATTTTTATCATTATAGCACCCTTAATATTATCTCCGATTTCATAATTGTTATAATGGAGTAATATATGTGTGTCATTACTGCCAATATTTTCGGGTAAATGAAATTCGTCGTTCTTAAATGTAAAGCCAGAGGCACTCAAGCGAGCATCAGGAGTGAGCTGGTTTTGGTTTCTAAAAATAATTTCAGCTTGCTGGCGTAGCTCTGAAAAGTCTCCAATTTTATCTTTAATATCTATGGTCCGACCTAAAGTATCCGTATTTATATATTGCATCCATTCATTGTTACGAACCCCGCCCGTATAGGACTTACGGCTAGAAGCAAAAGAAAGCCATCCGGAATCATTGTAATTTGTTTCTATCACAATTTTAAGGAACCAAGGTGTGTTGCTTTCAGGAAATTGCTCTTTGAATGCTGCATAACTCTGGATAAACAATTTCATATAATCGTTAATGGTTTTTGCAGTATCTACGGAAGGAAGAAATCCCTTTATCTCCTTTTTAAGGATGGATTCGATCTGCTGGTTTAATAAGGGTTGACTTTTAAAAATGGGGTAATTGACTTCAATCACCGCACAATTTTTATTATTACAATTAGGGTCACTCTCTTTTAGATGCGCAATTCCCGCTATTGCGATTCCTTTATTGAAATGCTTT
>CAJXAT010000097.1 GCA_913050055.1 uncultured Flammeovirgaceae bacterium
ATCTCCAGTTAATAAAAGAGCCGTATACGAAAAGATTATTGATTTTTATAAATCAAGAGGATCACTTGATTCTATAGAAACATTTTTTAAATTATTATTTAATGAACAAGAAGTTCAAGTAAGTTATCCATGGAATAATACATTAAAACCATCTGATGGTGTATTTACTCAAGGATCTTCTATTACAACAAATTATATCATATCACAATTAATTGAGTCAAGCGATAATGCTAATGATGATTTGCTTGGTAGATCAGTTTCTGTTAGTGGTGATTCTTTCGCAGCTGGTGCTTCTCGAGAAGATACGGCAGGTACTGATGCTGGTGCAGTGTATGTATTTACAACTACAAATAGTGGTGCATCATATACTCAAGAAGCTAAAATTGTTGCTAATGGTGGTGCTGCTGGTGATAAGTTTGGTAGATGTGTATCTTTAGATGGAGATACGTTAGCAATATCTTCTCCATCAGATACTGAATTTAGCACAGGAACAGCAAACAATAGTGGCTCAGTTGAAATATGGACTCGTAGTAAAGATGTAAGTGGTAATAATGTTTGGAGTTTTAATACTAAAATCAGTCTGTAAGGAATTGATGAGAATTTGCAGCTTTTCTGAGATGAGTGTTATCGTAAGGCTTTCGGCTACCTGTGCTATGGGGATATGACCGGTAACGACAGCCACTCGCAGCCCATCTTTTACCATCAACATCAGATTTTCATTGACTTCAAATGCTGCTGCAAGGTATTCGGTATGACCTGGAAACGAAAAACCTTGTTCATTAAGCAACTCTTTGCTTAAAGGTGCGGTAACCAAACCATTGATGGACTCATTTTTTAAATCAGCAACAGCTGATTCGAGGGATTTTTTGGCATATTTACCTCCTATAGCGTTGGGTCTACCTGGTGTGATGATGACGGATTCTTTCCAAACAGGTATTACATTTATTTTTAGAGGTACAGCTTGTTGAGGTTTTGAGATGAGATGAAAACTCAAATGAGACTTTTTAAATAACTTTGAGTAAAAATTAAGTACCTCTATCGAAGCATAAATGACAGGGGTCAGTGTAGAAAAAAGAGAAGTATTTTCTAAACTTTTTAGAGTGACTTCGATGCCGATTCCGTTGAGATCTCCAATACTTATTCCGATGATTGGTATAGATTTGTGATCGAGATTATTAGGGCCCATGAGATTTGTTTAAAGGTTACAAAATTACATTTTTTTAGCGATTACCTTGAGAAAATTAAAACCAAAAAAGCATTTAGGCCAGCATTTTTTAAAAGATCAGACGATCGCCCTAGATATTGTGGCTGCGATAGGGAAAGGATCAGGAAGTCTGCTTGAAGTAGGTCCTGGTATGGGGGTGCTTACACAGCACTTACTACAAAATGATCAGTTGATGACCTTTGATCTTGATGAAGCTTCTATTGATTATCTGAAAGAAAAATACCCCGATCATGCAGAGAAATTTCAGTTAAAAGATTTTTTGAAAGAAAATTTAAAGGGATACCAAACTCCCATTCGGGTGATAGGAAATTTCCCCTATAACATTTCCTCCCAGATATTTTTTCAAGTTTATGCAAATCACGACCGTGTTGAAGAGGTTGTATGTATGATTCAAAAAGAGGTCGCCGAACGTATTGTTTCTAAACATGGGAATAAAGTTTATGGGATATTAAGTGTACTGTTGCAAACATTTTATGATATTGAATACTTGTTTTCGGTAGACCCTATGGTATTTGACCCCCCGCCTAAAGTAAATTCAGCAGTCATCAAGTTGGTGAGAAACAATCGCTTAGACTTCGATGCAAAGACGTTGAAGCGCTTGGTTAAAGCGGGATTTGGGAAGCGGCGTAAAACATTGAGAAATGCATTAAAAGAGTTAAATTTACCCGATACTTTGACTGCGCAAGAAGTTTTTAATAGACGCGCCGAACAGTTATCTGTTCAAGATTTTATTGATTTGACGGAAAAAATCAAGGAGGCATGGGAAAAATAATGGAATTTGAATTTTCAAAAGAATTTCTAGAGCGTTTCAAGTTAGCTTTAACTGATCGAGATGATGTTTACATTCAAGAGTCCTTAGGAGGGGTCCGTTCTGCAGATATTTGTGAAATACTTACTGAAATAGGCATTGAAGAGGCTAAATATGTATTTGATATACTGTCCTCAGACATTACCGCTGATGTTTTGGTAGAATTAGAGGAAGATTTCCGAATAGAGTTTATGGAATATTTCGCCATCAATGAGCTGTCTCATTTCATTGAAATACTCGATTCCGATGATGGTGCAGACTTATTGAACGAATTGTCCCCTCAGCGCCGAGAGGAAATCTTGGAGGAGATGAAAAATGAAGAAAAAGTAGGACATCTTTTGGATTTGATTCGTTACGATGAGGATGTTGCAGGCGGACTTATGGCCAAAGAATTGGTCAAGGCAAGAGAGAATTGGACGGTCAAAAGGTGTATTGAGGAAATTAAGATCCAAGCGGAGAATGTTGAAAAAATATATTCTGTTTATGTGGTGGATCTACAGGATAGATTAAAAGGGAGGGTGAGTTTGAAACATATTCTTTTAGCGGATGATGATAAAAAAGTAGCCGAAATATTTGAAGAAAACATTATTTCTGTGGGTATATTTCTTGAGGCCCAAGAAGTAGCCAATATCATGCAAAAATATGACTTAGATGCTGTACCTGTGGTGAACTTGAGGGGAAAGCTCGTAGGCCGAATTACCATTGATGATGTGGTAGATGTCATTACTGAATCGGCAGAAGAAGAAAGACAATTAATGTCTGGAGTCACCTCTGACATAGAAGAAGATGATGGAGTTTGGGTTATTTCCAAGGCTCGACTTCCCTGGTTAGTGATAGGTATGACAGGAGGCTTGATTGCGGCACAAATTGCTGATTATTATTCAGTTGCACTCAACGTAATCGCACGTTTATCTTTATTTATACCCTTAATCATGGCCACAGGAGGTAATGTAGGCATTCAATCATCTGCTATAATTATTCAAAGTTTAGCTGGAAAAAATGGGTTTAATGATACTTTGAGAAATAGATTGTTAAAAATGTTTTATGTTGCCATGGTCAATGGAAGCATTCTTTCTTTAATGGTCTTCGGAGCGATCATGCTGCTGTTTAAGGATCAATTACTTGCTATTACCGCCTCAATAGCCCTGCTCAATGTGGTGCTTTTGGCTTCGTTTATGGGGACTATTACACCCCTGTTGTTAGATCGGTTTGGGATCAATCCAGCCATTGCTTCAGGCCCATTTATTACTACGGCAAATGATCTATTGGGGCTCACAGTTTATTTTTCCATTGCCGTCTTTTTGTACAATTTATAATGCCCTTAAATCAAAAAATATTGGTGGTAGACCAAATGCATGATTCGATTTATGAGGTATGTCGTAGTATTGGTTTTGAGTGTTCCTATCGCCCTAATATCACGCGAAAGGAAATGATGCAAATATTGCCAGATTATGTTGGACTGATCATTAGGAGTAAGACCGCCGTTGATCATGAATTAATTCTCAAGGCTAAAAAACTGAGGTTTATAGGTAGGGCTGGGGCTGGATTGGATAATATTGATGCGGACTTATTGACTAAAAAAGGCATTACATTAGTCAATGCGCCGGAAGGAAATCGGGATGCGGTAGGTGAGCATGGGGTTGGAATGCTACTGATGTTATTAAATAAATTGAGGTTAGCTGACCAGGAGGTGCGTTCTTATCTGTGGGATAGGGAATCTAATAGAGGCCATGAGTTAAAAAATAAAGTGGTGGGTATCTTTGGTTTTGGATTTATGGGAAGCGCTTTTGCAGAGAAATTACGTGGGTTTGATTGTGAGATAATAGCTTATGACAAGTATAAAAAAGGTTATACCTCAGATATAAATTATGTAAAAGAAGTTGATCTCACTGATTTTATGCGAAAGACTGAGATCTTGAGTATTCACATCCCTTTGACCCATGAAACCTCTCATCTATTCGATTACGATTATCTAAATTCTTTTAGAAATCTTAAATATATTATCAATATGGCCAGAGGTGAAGTATTGTCTTTAAAAGATTTAAATGCGATCATTTGTGAAGGAAATTTGAGTGGAGCGGCTTTGGATGTATTGGAAAATGAAAAGTTGAATACGTTGACAGCAGAAGAGCAAAATATTTATCAGAGTTTGTTTGATCATGCGAATACCATTTTTTCACCACACATAGCAGGGTGGACTTATGAGTCTTACGAAAGAATCAATCATGTTTTGGCAAAAAAAATTTCTGAGCTGAAATTTTAATTATAATGGGCGATTTTATTTATATTTGCTTTGTATATGCTTATTGCAATTCAAGGCGGTCCATGGCCGTTCTTTTTTGTTTAGGGTGTTTCTCAAAAATATTTTTTAAATATGTCAGTTAATTATTTCTCAAAAGACGGCCTGCAGAAGATCAAAGATGAATTAAAAGATCTTCATACCAAAGGACGCGCCGACATGGCTAAGCAAATAGCGGAAGCCAGAGATAAAGGGGATTTGAGTGAAAATGCTGAATATGATGCTGCTAAAGACGCCCAAGGCCATCTTGAGCACAGGATCAAGCAATTGGAAGCCATCGTAGGAGATGCTCGCATATTGGACATCAATGCTGTTGATATGTCCAAGGTAGGCGTTTTGAGTTTTGTCAGAATTAAGAATCTAAAAAATAACGCAGAAGTTAAATATCAATTAGTCGCGGAGGAAGAGGCCAATTTGGCATCGGGTAAAATTTCTGTTAAATCACCCATTGGTAAAGGGTTATTAGGAAAAAAAGTAGGTGATTTGGCGGTAATGAATGTGCCAGCAGGAGAAATGAAATTTGAAATTTTAGAGATAAGTTACGACTGATATGTCTTCTGTGTTTTCTCAAATTGCAAGGCATGAAATCCCTGCTCACATCGTAGCTGAGGATGAACAACATTTAGCCTTCTTAGACATCAGTCCATTGGTCATGGGGCATGTAGTCGTGATTCCCAAAAGAGAAATTGACTACATTTACGATTTAGAGGATGATGAAATAGGAGCTCTCCACATCTTCGCGAAAAAAGTTGCCAAGTCACTGAAATCAGCCATTCCTTGTTTGCGCATTGGTATCAGCGTTATTGGCTTAGAAGTGCCTCATGCTCATATACATTTAATCCCTCTTAGTTCGATGGAAGATATTAATTTTAGTAGGATGAAATTATCACCTTCCAATGAAGAATTAGAGGTAATTTCAAAGAGAATAATCGCGCAATCTTAGGATTTAATTCTTTTGGGATTATCACTTAAAAAAGCACCCCAACCTTGGGTCTTCTTCGTATGCGTATTGCCCTGAAAATGGTGACAAAGGGCAACGGCCAGTGCATCAGTGGCATCTAATAGATAATCTGTTTTCTTAAATTTCAGCAGGTTTTGAATCATGGCTGCTACTTGTTCCTTAGAAGCATTACCATTTCCTGTTACCGATTGTTTTACCTTTTTTGGTGCATATTCATTGATAGGTATGCCGTGCCTCAGCGCAGCAGCCATCGCGACCCCTTGGGCCCTACCTAGTTTGAGCATTGATTGTACATTTTTACCGAAAAAAGGGGCTTCAAGAGCAACTTCATCAGGCATGAAGTCTTCGATAATTTGATTGACCCGATCGTATATCTTTTTTAATTTTAATTCATGCCCAACATATTTTTTCAGATGAATGACACCAAATTGCAATAATTTAATTTCCTGCTTTTGAACGACGATGACGCCATATCCCATGACACTGGTTCCGGGATCTAAGCCTAAAATAATTTTGCTTGCTGCTATTTTATTTTCAATCCCCATGCCTACAAATAAAGGGGATCCTTGACAGATTAAAAAGTCTAATTTCGGACGTCTCGGAATTTTATTGAACTTGTTTCTGAGGGATTGCATATTTTTTGAATTGGGATTAGATATCGATATTGGATAGCATTTGAATTTTATTTTTTGGTTTTGATGTTAAGCGATTACTTTTAAGTTTGTGACGATCACTAACGATGACTGAATGACAAATACTCAATATGAAATAATAGATGCACTCTATTTTTTGATTTCTTTTGATGAATTACTAGCGCAACTCGATTTAGACGAAGGGTTCTTAATAGTTGAGCTTCATAAACTCCATCAGAAGGGTTGGATTAGGGTTTATGATGACATTGATCAAGAACTTGAAAACCATGCTTTACTAGATGATAGGTTTAGAAAATATCAATTTCTTGGGAGCAAACAAGGATTAATTGCGCATAATTCTGATGGGTAATGGCCGTTATGAAAGGGTGAAAAAATGATGAAAAAACAGCATTTTTGGTGAGAGGCCATCTTTTTACTAAACAACCTAATTGGTTAAAATTCATAACCTCCGGGCTTACTTGGTCACTGCCCAATGACGATAAAATTATTTATTTGACTTTTGATGATGGCCCCGAAAAAAAAGGGACACCCTATGTGCTGGATGTTTTAAGTGATTTTAAGGCAAAAGCGAGTTTTTTTTGTTGGGGAAATGGCTGAAAAAAATACAGCATTATTGCAGCGTATAACTGTTTCAGGTCATCTTATTGTGAACCATACCTTCCAGCACCTCAATGGGTGGAAGTCCCCTGCTCAGATTTATTTCAAGGATGTACTTAAGTGTCAGCAATTCATTGATGCGATCGTGCCTGAATCGTCCATAAAATTATTTCGTCCTTCTTTTGGTAAGCTGACTAAAACCCAAATGGGGATCCTGAAAAAGGAATATAAAATTAATTTGTGTGAAAAGATTTCAGGAGATTACCAACCCAATTTATCTTTTCCAAGAGCATTGTATTTATTATACGAGACTCAGGCGGGAGATACTGTGCTTTTTCATGATAGTATTAAATGTTATCAAAATCTTGAGATTTTATTAACCAAATTTTTAGCCTTTTTTTCGGCGAGAGGGTATACATTTGAAATACTAAACATGGATTGAATTATGCTAATAGATACACATGCCCACCTCTACTCAAAAGACTTTGATGAAGATGTGAATCAAGTTATTATTCGTGCCAAGGAAGTAGGAATTGAGAAAATACTCATGCCTAATATTGATAGCCAAAGTATTGAACCTATGCTTGGGCTTGAAACGGCTTACCCTAATTTTTGTCTACCCATGATAGGATTACACCCTTGCTCGGTCACCAGCAATTATGAAGATGAATTGGCGAGGGTATCTTTTTGGTTAAAAAAACGAAAATTTATAGCGATTGGTGAAATAGGAACCGACTTATACTGGGACAAAACCTTTTGGCCAGCGCAGCAAAAAGCATTCCTTCAACAATGTCAATGGGCTTTAGATTATGATCTGCCCATTGCAATTCACAGTAGAGCTTCGATCGCGGAGACCATTGATTTAATTAGACCCTATGTTCTCAAGGGACTCAAGGGTGTTTTTCATTGTTTTTCTGGCTCGCTTGCCCAAGCGGCTGAAATTAAAAAGTTAGGATTTTATTTGGGTATTGGAGGGGTTTTGACTTTTAAAAATGGAGGTTTAAATGAGTTAATGGCTGAGATAGGAATCGATCATGTTATTTTGGAGACAGATAGTCCTTATTTAGCGCCTAAACCTTTTCGAGGAAGAAGAAATGAGCCTGCCTACCTAACGCACATAGTTCATGAGTTATCTTTATGCTTAGATATGAATATTTCTGATATTTCTCAAATCACCAGTCAGCATGCTAAGATCTTATTTCGATTAAAATGAACTATAAAATCGTTAAAATCCGAACCAGTTATAATCTATCCGGACAGCGTTCTATTCTTATTATATATACCGGGGGTACTATAGGTATGGTTCATGATGAATCTGGAAGTTTGGTGCCCTTCAACTTCACTAAAGTAATGGAGCGGATCCCTGAATTATCTAAAATTGAAGTAGTATTGACGGTGATCTCTTTTCCAAAGCCTATTGATTCTTCCAATGTTAGTATCCGCGATTGGCAAGCTCTTGGATACATCATTTACGAGAATTATGATCAATATGATGGATTTGTTATTCTCCATGGAACAGATACGATGGCTTATTCAGCCTCTGCATTAAGCTTTATGCTTGAAGGATTGGCAAAGCCTGTTATTTTTACAGGAGCTCAAATACCTATTGGAAATTTAAGATCAGATGCCCGTGAAAATTTAATTACTGCCATAGAAATTGCTGCCGATCAGCGAAATGAAACGCCCCTAATTAAAGAAGTTTGTATTTATTTTAATTTCGGATTATTTCGGGGTAACAGGTCCCAAAAAGTCAAGAGTAGCACTTTTGCTGCTTTTGAGTCTCAAAATTACCCACTACTCGCAGAAGTGGGAATTGATATAAATTATAATGAAGCTATTTTGTCAGCGCCCAATAGTTTAGTTCCCCTTCGTTTGCATCAAGATCTAGATGACAATGTTGCTCTTTTAAAGATATTTCCAGGACTCAATAAAGCAGTGCTTGAAAGTGTTTTAAGCAGTAAAAAACTCAAAGGACTGGTTATAGAAACCTTTGGATCTGGAAATATACCGAACGAACCTTGGTTCATTGAATGCTTAAAAAAGGCGGTCGAAAACCAGATTATTATTTTAAATGCGAGTCAATGTAGTGGAGGCGAAGTAATTCATGGAAGATACGAAACCAGTAGAAAATTATCAGAAATTGGGATTATTAGTGGAGGAAATATTACGACTGAATCTGCCATTACCAAGTTAATGTTGTTGCTTGGGAGCAAGAAATCTCCAGAAATTATCAAGAATTTGCTTGCAAATCCTATGAATGGTGAAATGGATTGATGAAACGATAGATAAATAAATCTAAATTTGGATAAGGTGTTTTTTCTTGATTTATTTGTTGTCATATTTAGATATATATGAAGAAGTGGTATTCACAAGGAGAGGTGGCCGAGTGGCTGAAGGCGCACGCTTGGAAAGCGTGTATATCCTTACGGGTATCAGGGGTTCGAATCCCTTCCTCTCCGCACCAAATATCTAAAAAAATATAAAAATTAATTTTAACTGTGACTAATCAATTGATTATGAAAAATTTTCTAAGTTATTTTATTTTAGCTGGCTTACTAGCCACCGCTTCAATGACTGCTTTTGCCCAAGACCAGATGGACTCGAGTGAAATGGTGGCATCCGAGGATACGCTATCCATGGCACCCCCTGACACCATGATGGCAGAAGAAATAGTTGAAGAGGTTGCGGTAATGGAAGAGGAAGTAGTAGACGAAGAGGCAAGCTTTCATCAGGTGATTAAACAACAATTTATTGATGGAGGTCCAGAATTCATGGGCATCGTTCTGATATGTTTGATTTTAGGATTGGCCATATCCATTGAGCGTATCATACACTTAAATTTAGCTACTACAAACGTATCGAAGCTGCTTACTAAAGTAGGCGAAGCATTGAATTCAGGTGGAGTAGAAGCGGCCAAAGAAGTCTGTAGAAATACTAATGGGCCCGTGGCTTCCATTTTTGTTCAAGGCTTAATGAGAATGTCCGAAGGAGTTGAAATGGTTGAAAAATCAATCATAGCCTACGGTTCGGTCGAAATGGGAAAACTTGAAAAAGGAATGGTTTGGATTTCGTTATTTATTTCGTTGGCGCCTATGTTAGGATTTATGGGAACAGTGATAGGAATGATTGATGCATTTGATGCCATTGCAGCAGCAGGGGATGTATCTCCGTCGTTAGTTGCGGGAGGTATTAAAGTAGCGCTATTGACGACTGTTGGAGGTTTGATAGTGGCTGTGATTCTACAGTTATTTTATAATTATTTAGTTTCAAAAGTTGATTCTTTGGTCAACAGTATGGAAGATGCTTCGATTACTTTAGTCGATATGTTGGTAAGACATAATGAAGGTAAGTAAACTGAAAAATTAAAAACGTATGGATTTTATAGATATTGGATTAATAGTTAGTTACGTCTTAATAGGGCTTTGTACCTTGGCCGCCGTTCTCATACCGCTTTACCAGTCATTTGGAGATCCCAAATCATTATTCAAGTCAGGGATCGGAGTCGGTATTATGATGATAGTATTTCTTTTTGGCTATTTCTTAGCCGACGGAAGTTCTATTGGTGTGGATGAAACTACTTCTAAATTTGTGGGTGCGGGTATCATTACTACCTATGTCTTCTTTTTTCTTGCTATTGCTGGGATCATTTATACAGAAGTATCTAAAATTTTTAGTTAATATGCCGAGAGGAAAGAAAAAACTTCCAGAGGTTAGCTCGGGTTCGATGGCAGATATTGCTTTTCTGCTTTTGATCTTTTTTTTAGTCACAACGACAATTGCTAATGATAAAGGGATTCTTTTGAGGTTACCCCCTCCACCAGATCCGTTACAGGAGCAGTTAGACATAAAGATTCCAGATAGAAATATCTTTACCATATTAGCTAATTCAAAGGATAAACTGCTCGTGGAGGGAGAACCGTTTGAGGGTAGCATGGACGAGTTAAAAGAGGATGTCAAGAAGTTTATTTTAAATTTTGGAAAGCCGACACCTGAAGGGATTGAAGTTTACAATAGTTTACCCCCACAAATGAAGGCCTATGTGAATGCTAATGGTAGAGATCCAGAGTCTTCGGATGATCCGACAAGTCTTAAATCTATAGTATCATTCAAATCGGCCAGGGGTACAAGTTATGACCTTTATGTAGGTATTCTAGATGCCATGAACGCTGCTTATAATGAAGTGTATGCCTCTCGTGTTGGAATAACTACTGCAGAATGGTTAAGTCTTGATAGAAGTAATAGTTTGCAGAAAGAGATGTATAATCGTGGGCGCAGTGGTATTCCAAGAGCTATATCAATTGCTGAGCCTGATTAAAATCAGATAAATTATGCCAAAATTTAAGAAAAATTCAAATACATCTGAGGATATACCAACCGCGGCCTTGCCAGATATCATTTTTATGTTGCTATTCTTTTTTATGGT
>CAJXAT010000098.1 GCA_913050055.1 uncultured Flammeovirgaceae bacterium
AGGCCTGTACAACTCGGTCAGTAACGATTTTGCTCGCTCGTCCTCTACTCCCAACACCACTCTATCGGGCCTCATAAAATCAGATATAGCCGCACCCTCACGCAGGAATTCTGGGTTAGAAGCGACATCAAAATCAGCATCCGGATTAGTTTCAGAAATAAGTTCAGAAACTTTTCTAGCGGTCCCAACGGGCACTGTCGATTTATCTACAACCACGGTATAACCGTCCAAGCTCTCAGCTATTTGAATCGCCACATCATATACATAAGTGAGGTCCGCACTCCCGTCACCTCTTCGAGAAGGTGTACCGACTGCTATAAAAACCAAATCGGCCTCTCTAACCCCTTGATCTATATCTGAGGAGAAGATCAACCGTCCCTCTTGGAGATTTCGCGATACAAGACTATCCAAGCCAGGCTCGTATATTGGCATTTTCAAGGCTTTTAAGTTTTCAATTTTTGTATAAAAAAGGCTGCTTTTAAGTTTCCCAACTAGAAAGCTCAGATCATTTGTTGATTTCATTTTATTAAAAGTGCTGAGTCGATTAATATGCAATGATAATTTTTGTATGCAGTAATAAATTGATCTTGGAAAATGAGGATTTAGGATAATCATTTCCATAATTTTTTCAGTTAAGAAAACAGACTTGTGTGCTTTAATGTATTGTTGGTAACCACCAATTGAGATTAATAAATATTTCCAATATATGTTTTCTTCTAGGGCATCCATGCTTGTTTCAGAATTCAGTCTACGCGAAAGTAAAAACTCAGTACTTTGAAAAAGCCGTTCTAGATATTTGCCAAGATTAATAAAACAATAGGCATTTCCTCTTTCTTGGGTAATATCAGAGGTGCTGAGGTGGATCATATTGTAATTTAAAATTTCATCAATTAGCAATACCGGATCTTCTTTTTTGAATCTTGACAGCATATTTTTTTTTGTAATGGCAAGAAAGTATTTATTTATGTTTAGCCACATTTCAGTAGATATATGTCCTTGTACGCTCCGAGCATTTTCTCTTGACTTTCTGATTAAATTAATCACTGTATTAGGATTTCCGCTATCTAAAATCATATATTTTAAAATTTCGATAGCACTTCCTTCAATTAAGAGTTTCTTCTTTGTTACATCGCAATATGTGGTCAACATTTTTTCCCACGATTTTGGATTTTGAAAGTCTTGATCAGATAGATAATTAGCTTTCAAGAGGTTTAAAAGGCCATTTGATCTTTCCATATATCGTTCTAACCAAAAAAGATTATTTGCGACTCTACTTAACATTTATTCGAATTCTATGAAAAATTATTCAATACCCAAGTATCCTTACTACCTCCTCCTTGAGAGCTATTGACTATAATAGAACCTTCTTTTAGTGCAACTCTAGTTAATCCACCGGGGCACACATGAATACCGTTGGGACCAGAAAAAGCAAAAGGTCTGAAATCGACGCAGCGAGATTTAAACTGCCTGTTTATATAGCATGGTGCAGTTGATAAATTCAAAATTGGTTGAGCGATGTAGCCACCTGGATTTATTGAAATTTGTTTTTTATAATCATCTATTTCGTTGTCCGAAGCATCTTTTCCAATCAACATTCCATAACCACCACTTCCATTGGTTTTTTTGATTACCATTTTGTCTATATTTTTAAGTGTAAACTCAAGTTCATCTGAGTTCCCAAGTTTGTAAGTTTTAATATTGTTTAAAATGGGCTTTTCATTTAGGTAATATTTAATCATATCAGGAACGTAAGTATATGTGGCTTTATCGTCTGCAACTCCAGTACCGGGAGCATTTACAATAGCTACATTTCCTTGGCGATATACAGACATAATAGAAGAAATACCAAGTTTACTATTGGAATTAAAAACAAGTGGATCTAAAAAATCATCATCAATTCTTCGGTAAATAACATCGACGCGCTTGAATCCTTCAACATTTTTCATGTATACAAAATGATCTTTAACGAACAAATCTTGACCCTCAACTAATTCAATACCCATCAAACGGGCTAAGGTTGCATGTTCGTAATATGCAGAGTTCAATATACCCGGAGTGAGTAATACTACATTTGGATTAGATTGTTTTGATATGCTTTGAAGATGATTATAAAGGATTTGAGGTGAGTTTGAAATATTAAATATCTTTGAGGCATTGACGGCTCCGGGGAATATACGTTTTGAAATTTCTCGATTTTGAAGCATGTAACTCAGTCCTGATGGTGTTCTAAGATTATCTTCTAAAACATAAAATTCACCATCATTATCTCGAATCAAATCTATTCCGGAGATGTGATTATAGATATCATATGGTACCTTTAGGCCATTCATTTCTTCGAGAAAATTATGACTAGACATTATTTGTTCAACTGGTATTACGCCATCTTTAATGATGAATTTCTCGTGGTATATATCTTTAAGGAAAATGTTTAATGCTTTAATCCTTTGGATAATTCCTTTTTCTATTTTGCCCCATTCTTTAGCTGAGATGATCCTTGGAATTACATCGAACGGGAAAATCTTTTCTGTACCTATTTTGTCCTCATAAACAGTAAATGTTACCCCTTGGTCAATGAATAGTTGGGAAGACAGCTCTTCTTTTTTGTCCAATTCGTCAATGTGGGTTTTATCTAGAATGTTTTTTAAATTTTGATACTGTTCTTTGATTTGTTTTGTTTCAGTGAACATCTCATCAAGACTATTTTCACGAAATGTATATTGGTTAAATGGGTGGGCATAACGACTCATAAATATAATTTTGATAACAATTAAGTTAAAATTATTATTTATTTGTATTAAAATCTATTATATGTTAATATTTTTATCATAAAAGAGCAATAAAATTATAGATAAATAATTTATTTAGTTTGTTTAATTTTTTTTTAGAAATGTATTTCGAAAAAATAAAATGTTAGTATGATATTAGATTATATAATTTTCTGAATAGTTTTTTCAAATCTTTTAAAAAAATTAAATGTATTTGATGATCATATATTTTTTGTTATTTCCCTATATTTCATTTTTATAATTGGGATCATGGTTATATTATAATTTGAGGAGTAGATAAACCTTGTTACCAAATTAATCTTGAGTATTGTTCGTTACTCTGTTAGGATATCTGAGTTTAAGAGCCTTCATTAATAACATTTTGCGGGCGGATAGTCCATGAGATGATGTTTTAGTTGGTTAATTACTGTGAACTACTATTGATTGAGGTCATATATAGCTATGAAGATTTTAAATTATTTTTAATTTGGGGCAAAGCATAGGGATATTTAGCTACTAACAAGAGGTATTTTTTTGCAAGGAATAAGTTCCCAAGCATTACTTTTTTGAATAAAGTTATTTTAGTTCCTAACATCTTATTTTGACACGCCATAAACAGATAGCTTTTGTTGGACTATTTACATATCCGATTTATTTTATTGAAATAAGTATAGATATGAGATCTATTTAGTTAAATATAAATTATGAATTAGACTGTTAAAAATGCCGTAGTTTGTACGATGAATAATGACAGTTAGACTATGGCTTGAATATCATGCTTTTTACCCCGAAATTCATAACCTCTGTCCTTTGTTTTACCCAGCATGGCTTGACCGATGGTAGATAAGGTCGAAAGAGCAAAAACTTTTATATCGGCTATGTCCAGGGCCCCAAAGTTGGCAGAGAAATAATAAAAATTATTTGATTCTTTGACTAAGGCTCCCAGGCTTACTTTATTGATGGATTTACCGAGGTCGATCAAGTCCAAATTTTTTTTTAGCTTATAGGCTTCTATGAGTTGAATGCCTAATTTTTCTTTTTCAAGTGTAATCATAGAGCGTCCGGTTTCATATTTGTCTCCTGCCGAACTTTTGGTGTCTTGTTTGGACGCCTCTTGAAGAGCCATCAATTCTGATTTTAAGCTTTCAATTTTCGTTAAAGCGAGATGTAAGCATTTTTGATGCACCTTTAATTTTAGCGTGGCTAAGTCCATCCTAATTAAAAGTCAAATTTAATTCCTTGTGCCAAGGGAAGTTCTTTTGAATAATTAATCGTATTGGTTTGCCTTCGCATGTAGGCTTTCCAAGCATCTGATCCTGATTCTCTGCCGCCACCGGTTTCTTTTTCACCGCCAAATGCGCCTCCTATTTCTGCACCCGAAGTACCAATGTTTACATTGGCGATTCCACAATCTGAGCCTGCATGAGACAAGAAAAGTTCAGATTCACGCAAGTTGTTGGTCATGATCGCGGACGATAGGCCTTGAGGTACATTATTTTGAATTTGAATGGCCTCATCTAGATTTTTGTATTTAGTCAAATACAAGATAGGGGCAAAGGTTTCTTCACGGACCATTTGATGATGTGGCGCCATCTCATAAATACAGGGTTTTACATAGCAGCCTGATTCATAACCAGTACCGGTCAAAACACCGCCCTCTACCACAACTTTTCCACCTTCAGCGACGATCTTCACGCGTGCGATTTCATAAGCTTTTACCGCATCTTGATCGATGAGTGGGCCCATGTGGTATTGTTCATCAAGGGGATTGCCAATGGTAATTTGTTGATAAGCATGGGTTAATTTAGATTTCAGAGCTTCAAATTGACTCTCATGGATGAGTAGTCTTCGGGTGGAGGTACATCGTTGTCCTGCAGTACCGACGGCACCAAAAACAGTACCAGGAATGGCGATTTCAAGGTCTGCGTTTTCGGTGATGATCATGGCATTATTACCCCCCAGTTCTAAAATTGATTTTCCCAATCGAGCACCCACAGCAGCGGCTACAGATTTTCCCATTCGGGTTGATCCTGTGGCTGAAATCAATGCGATGCGAGGATCTTCAGCCATGGTTTTTCCTATAGCGGCATCGCCGATGACCAAGCCACAGATACCCGCGGGAATTTCATTGGCTTCGAATATTTTTTGTACTATTTTTTGACAAGCGATGGCCGTTAAAGGCACTTTTTCTGAGGGCTTCCAAACGCAAACATCACCACAAACCCAGGCCAGCATGCTGTTCCAGGCCCAAACAGCTACTGGAAAATTAAAGGCTGAAATAATACCTACGACCCCTAAAGGATGCCACTGTTCATACATTCTGTGTGCGGGTCGTTCGGAATGAATGGTCAAGCCATAGAGTTGGCGCGACAATCCCACGGCAAAGTCACAGATGTCTATCATTTCTTGTACCTCACCCAAACCCTCTTGAAGTGACTTACCCATTTCATAAGAAACCAATTTACCCAGAGCTTCTTTTTGTTCTCTTAAGGCATTTCCAATTTGGCGAACAATTTCACCACGTTGAGGGGCAGGGGTCAGTCTCCATGTCAAAAAAGCATCTTGAGCGGCTGTGACCACTTGATGATACTCTGTTTGAGTAGCTAATTTAACCTTACCGATGACGGCTGCATCTACAGGCGAAACAGAGTTGATAGAAGTGCCTTTCGTTGGAATCCATTGTGCGCCTATGGCCGCTCCGTAATTTTCTTTTTCAATTTGTAGTTCCGTGAGAAAGGAGGTGTTGATAAGGGTCATATTTTTGGGGTTTAAGATATGCCTACAAATTAAAGGAATCTCTAGTCTAGAACATAAAAAATCCGGTTCTAATTAGAATCGGATTTAGTTTTTTAGAGAAGAGAATTACCAAGCAATGCCATAATACACTTTTTCGCCGTTGGGATAGTATCCTGTGATTAAGATGCCATCTCCTTTTACAGTATCTAAATAAATTTTGAACTCTTCTATGTTTTTGATGATCCTTTTATCAATCATAGTAATGATAAAGCCGGGTTGAATCCCTGCATTTTCCCATTTCCCTGGCCCAATTTCTTTGAATCTAATGCCGCCACTGAGCTTGAGTTTATCAAGTTCTTTTTCAGATAAATCCTCAAAAGAAGCACCTTCTAAGATCAGGCGATTAATTGCCTTGACCACCTCCATGGTACCTAGGCTGTTTTGCAATACTACAGATACTTCATATGTTTTTTGATCACGAATGTATTTGATCCAAACTTCATCTCCTGGCCGATTCAATGCGATTTGTTCCTGCAATTCTGAGGTGTTACTCACTGTTTTCTCATTCACAGCGATGATCACATCTCCAGATTCTAAACCCGCAAGATCAGCAGCGGACTCGTTTCCAACCGAAGCAATATATACGCCTCGATTGACCCCTAATTTTTCTTCCTCGGCCAATTTAGCATTCACATCGCCAATCCTGATACCCAACAAGGCGCGTTGTACAGTTCCATATTCTACCAAATCAACATATACCTTTTTGACTAAACTAACGGGCACGGCAAAGGAATAACCCGCATAGGATCCTGTTGGCGACATGATCGCCGTATTGATGCCCACTAGTTCCCCCTTTAAATTGACTAGGGCACCGCCGCTATTCCCAGGATTGACGGCGGCGTCCGTTTGAATAAAGGATTCGATGCTTAAGTCATTGGCATTTTTTCTAAGGATATCAATATTTCTGGCCTTTGCGCTGACAATACCTGCTGTGACGGTGCTATTAAAGGTATAAGGATTACCTACAGCAAGTACCCATTCTCCGATATTGATTAGATCTGAGTTCCCCCACTGCATGGCTATGAGTTCGGTTTGATCAATTTTTATGACCGCTAAATCTGTGGTTGGATCAATGCCCACCACAGATGCTTTGAAGGTACGATTGTCATTTAACAAGACGTCAATTTCTTCGGCGCCATCGATGACATGATTGTTGGTAACAATATATCCATCAGAAGATACAATAACACCCGATCCTGAACCTGAGCGTTGTCTTTTTTCTCTTGGCACCTCCTCGTCCAAATAATCTCTAAAAAAATGGTATAGTGGGTTTTGTTCCATATTATAGTTTGCTGCGACTTTGGTACTGATATGAACGACCGCAGGTGTTGATTTTCTGGCAGCGGTCACAAAATTGAGACCTTCTGGGATTACAAAAGACATTGTATCAAGCTGATAGCTAGTCAAGGCAGCAGGACGATCTGTTTTTTCGTTGGCGGCAGGAATTACCATAGGCTCTGGATTGGGCTGCATGAGCATAAAACCACTGAGTGCCAAAAATCCTCCCATAAAGGACGAGGCTACCATCGCAAAAAATAATTTTTTTCTAGCCATATTTTTACAATTTAATTTCAAATTTAAAAGTAATGATGATGCAATTTTAGATCATTAACGTAAAAAATAAATCATCTGATCCCTTCCTTAACATGATTTAACAAAAAAGCAACAAATAGGGTCTAAACAAGTTCGAAAACCTGTTCTGACCCTATGATAAAATTGCATTAATTGATTGCGATTGATTTCTTTACCATTTTCTTCACATCCTTGGGGATGTTAATGGTTAAGATCCCATGGATGTGATGTGCTTCAATTTTGTCTTTTTTGATGTCCTCAGGCAAAGTAAATGATCTACTGAACGTACCAAAATGACTTTCAATACTATTGAATTTTTTGCCTTCTTCGTTCTTTTCAATGTTACGTTCGCCACTTACGATGATTTGATTTTTTTCTATAGCGATATCGATTTGATCTTTGGATATTCCAGGCAGCTGTAGTTGGATCTCAAATGATTTGTCGGTTTCTGCGATATCTACCTTAGGGGTAAATTTTTTAACCATACGACCACCAGAAAATTCATCATTAAAAAACTGATCAATAAAATGATTGAAAGAAGTAGATTTGTAAACATCTGAATTGTATTTTAATATTTCCATTTTTATAATATTTATTGTGTTTAACATTTTTAATACTCCACCTCAGAATTTATGCCATTCTATTTTTTTTAACCAAACAGCTGTATTATTATGACATAGTGGCATAAAAAGGTGATTTTTAATCCATAAATATGACAATACGTCATATTTATGGATATCATAATAGAATTGAAATGACTATAAAAATTTTTTAAGGCAAAGACTTTGCATAATTAGATACTCACAATAGATTTGCAGTCCTTTCGAAGAAGCATGGAAGAAGCATGAATGATGTGATTTGCATGGAAGGAAATCATTCCTCCTTAGCTCAGTTGGTTAGAGCATCTGACTGTTAATCAGAGGGTCCTAGGTTCGAGCCCTAGAGGAGGAGCAACATGTAATGATAAAACGGTTATACTTTTACAGTGTAACCGTTTTTTTTTAATTTGTTTGATTCTTATGCGTATTCTCTTTTTTGTGTGGTCAATATTAATTGGTTCATTTTGTCTAGCGCAAGATATCACTAACAAAAAACAAGTGAATAATTTATTTTCAATTGCTGGAGGTGGAACATCCACAACTGCTGGAGCAACCTATGAACGTATCTTAAACAACAGAAAAACCTCATTAGAAATTGGAGCTGGTTTGTTAGGGGGTGGATTGGGTATGAATTTATATCCATTCAAACTCTTTGATCAAGAACAAATAAACCCATTTTTGGGGTTTCGTTCATCATTTAATATCCAAGGCTCCGGTGGTAGTAGGGGTGTAAATTATTTACCTATGGGCATTAACTATTTAAGCTCAAAAAAACTCTACTTAAGTATTGATTTTGGACCAGCATTGATTATTCAACAGTCACACAACGGCTACCCAGACCTTAATCAACCTCTACCGGATTATCCCGAATATTTGTTGGGCGTTTATGGAGGATTTAAAATAGGTTTCGGTTTTTAAACAATCAATTGTGTTGCAACTTTGAATAATAGGAGGAGCAAGTAAAATGATAAAACCGTTATACTGTTATAGTGTAGCGGTTTTTATTTTTTCTCGATGTTGCTTTCCCCAGCTTGTCAACTCTATGATAAGCGGAACAAGTGTATAACCATAATCGGCCAACTTGTAGGTGACCTTAAGTGGTAGGGAATTATATACCGTTCTCAGAATCAATCCATTTATTTCTAATGCTCTCAACTCCTTTGAGAGCATCCTTGGGGTGATTTTTGGCAATCCTTTCTCTAATTCCGAATACCTAAATTCCCCATTACATAGCAATGCGATTATAGACATTTTCCACCTTCCTTGAATGATTTCCATGGAATCTTGAATGGCCTGTAGATTCCTTTTATAGTGTTCAATTATTTCTAAAGGAGGTTTCTCTATCCTGTAACTTTTGAACTCTTCTATTCTTTCTTTTAGAGACGTATCCATAATTTATTGTTTCCACAAAAGTAAGCTATACTTTGAGATAGTGCTATACTTTATATAGTAGGTGTTTTATAATTTTGCCTAATTGTTAATTCTCAACTCAAACAAATGAAACAACCAGTTTTAGTCTTTGGCGCCAACGGTAAATTAGGAATTCATGTTGTCAATCAAGCATTAGATAAGGGTTATAAGATCAAAGCCTTTGTCAGAAACCCTGAAAAGTATACACTGACTAAAGGTCAAGATATTGAAGTAGTCAAAGGTGATGCTACGAATATTACAGATGTTAAACACGCTATTGAAGGAGCAGATATAATCGTAAGCTGTTTAGGCAATCCCTCAAAGAAAGATATATAACTCATGGAGAAAGTTCATTCTAACATAATGTCAGCCGCATCATCTTCACCTTTATCGCCCTGCTGTCTTATGATATCGAGTATCGGTATAGGTGGATCTTCATGGCTTGTGAAATTCCTTCTTAAAAAAATTGGAGGAAAAGAAGGATTCACAGATTTTGAGAACGCCGAAAAAAGAGTGATCGAAAAAAAGGATGTCTCGTTTGTTGTTGTCCGTCCAGCGGGACTTACGGACAAAAAAGGAAAGGGAAAATATAGCTTAATTACCAAGCCAACTATTTTTTTTCCAAAATTTAGATTGCGCTCAGATGTCGCTAAGTTTCTTGTGGATTGTATCAGTAACACCTCTTATGATGGTAAGGTGATAATGATAGAAGGAGTTTAAATGATTTTGAATATAGACATCCTAATTTCGGCTACCTAATAATGGATTGCTTTAATCTCATTTAGTTAATTATTGGCTTTAGTTCTGCTGCAACTTTGAATAATAGGGGGAGCATCGATAATTAAAGATTTACAGCAATATAGCTCTTT
The DNA here is from genome assembly GCA_913050055.1 of uncultured Flammeovirgaceae bacterium. Classification (GTDB taxonomy): domain Bacteria; phylum Bacteroidota; class Bacteroidia; order Cytophagales; family Cyclobacteriaceae; genus UBA4465. Next base: position 10,012 of record CAJXAT010000098.1, read on the forward strand.
TTTTCTTTTCATAAAGGGCAAAGAATATGAACTAACAATAAATGTTAGGTTGCTAGAATTTTATGCTGTTTGGGGTTGTAGAAAATTGATGGACTTTCCGAAGACATTGAAAATATAGTTTTTAGGGATTTTTCGTTTAAAAAATAAATTGTTGGGTTAGGCTGAGGGCAGTATGAAGAGTATGTTTCCTCAAGACTTTCGATGGGAAATTGAAAAAAATTGTATTTTTCTATAACTTGAGTACAAATAATTACCCAACTATGAAAACTACTAACAATATTCTGCTCGCAGAAAAAATGAGTTTATCAAGATTTGATACGCTCACCTCTAAAATTATTTGGGCAGTGGACTTAGAAAAAATGATTACAGGAATAACCCGAATTGATCATTTAATTTTTGTTACTAATATATCAAAATGGGGTATAGGTCAATACACCTCATTATTGAAGTTTGATACAGGAGAAATTTTATGGAGGATAAAAAAAGTATTTACCAGTGTTCTTATAACAGATCAATATGTTTTTAGTCTGAAGGGGTCTAAGTTAGAAGCTTTATCTCTTAAGACTGGAAAAGAGCATTTTATTATACATACGACTTTTAATTGGACAACACCTAAATTGGCGTTGATAGGAGAAAAATTGTATCTTTATTCAAAGAAAAAGATACTCGAGGTCAATCAGAAAAATGGTCAATTAATGGAGGTTACATCCCCAAAAGGATTAAATCTTCAAAATACTAATTGCCTATTGGATGAATTCCAAATGAATATCAATACTATCACCACATCTGATTCGGGGGTGGGATTTGTAGGCGATGTGAGTGGTGTCGGTGGTGATAGCGGTGGTGATGGTGGTGGTGATGGTGGTGGCGAATGATAAACCGCACACTATTTTAATTGAACGAGTTTCTTGATTTGTTAACGTAATAATACTCATCAGGTATTTGAC
>CAJXAT010000099.1 GCA_913050055.1 uncultured Flammeovirgaceae bacterium
GGTTTTTACCAAATATATCACAAAGTTGACTCAAGCCCAAGTGACGACAACGGAAGCGGTACTCTAAATAAGGAAGGACTAAGTGGGGAAATATTAGACCAATTTAGAAGTTTTTTGAGAAGCTTAGTCATGCATGGAGCTGTAGGTACTGCCTTGGGAGGTGTTTGTACCATTGTTGGTGAACCTCAGAATCTATTAATTGGTGAAAAACTAGGGTGGAATTTTATGCAATTCTTTTATGCTATGGCTCCTATTACCCTGCCAGTTTTAGCTTCCGGTCTGTTGACTTGTGTATTATTAGAATTGAGTGGGCAGTTTGGTTTCGGAGCTAAATTACCAAAATTTGCAAAAAAAATCATCGAAAGTTTTTTGATAGATGAAGATAATAAGAGGTCGAAAGGAGAAAAATACGCCCTGATGATTCAAGCCATTTCTGCTGTGTTTCTAATTGTGGCTTTGGCCTTTCACCTTGCTCCTGTAGGGCTCATAGGCTTGACTATCATTGTGTTGCAAACTGCTTTAACAGGCATTACAGATGAACATCGCATCGGACATGCGTTTGAAGAGGCTTTACCGTTTACTGCATTATTGGCGGTATTTTTTGTCATCGTAGGAATGATTCACGATTTGCATTTATTCAAACCCATTATACAATATGTTTTGGAACAAGATAAATCTATGCAACCCGCCTTATTCTATGCCGCCAATGGACTATTATCTATGATCAGCGATAACGTTTTCGTAGCTACAGTGTACATCAACGAAGTGAAGACTGCCTTTGATTCAGGTTTGATCACTAGAAAAGAATTTGAAACTTTGGCCATCGCCATTAATACGGGAACCAACCTCCCTAGCGTGGCAACGCCCAATGGACAAGCTGCCTTTTTGTTTTTATTGACCTCCGCACTTGCACCGGCCATAAAGTTGTCCTATGTTAAAATGATTTGGATGGCACTCCCCTATACCATCGTTTTAGGACTTTTAGGCCTTATGGGAGTAGTTTATTTCTTATAAAGAAATTATCAAAAATATAAATAAATATCATTTGGTGTTAAATGACATTATAATTAACATTTGCTCTGAATTCTATGAAGTGAAGTGATCAGTCTAATTACAGACATCAATTTTATGTAAATCGCTTATATTCACCTCTCAATTCATTTTTTCAATAAGAATTGTTTAATACAAAAAAATCATTCCATAAATTGATTCAAATAAAAAACATCACCAAGTCATTTGGTCAAAAAAAAGTCCTCAACCATATCTCTGGAACTGTTAAAAAAGGTGCGCTCATATCTTTGGTAGGAATGAGCGGTTCAGGAAAAACAACCCTATTAAAAATAATTGCAGGCTTGATCGAACCTGATTCAGGATCTATTTATTTGAACAACAAAAAACTTCAGGGACCAAAAGAAAAACTGATTGCAGGTCATGAAGAAATAAAATTAGTTTTCCAAGATTATGCTTTGAAGCCAAATATGTCAGTAGTAGAGAATCTTAATTATGCCCTACTTGAATATGGAGAGGTTTACAAAAAAAATAGAGTTGAACAGCTCATCGAAATGTGCGGTTTGGAATCACTGAGACCACAACATCCTCAAGAACTATCTGGAGGGCAAAAACAACGGGTTGCTTTTGCCAGGGCATTGGCAAATGAACCGGAAGTTATTTTGATGGATGAACCGTTCAGTAACCTTGACCCTTTGACAAAGCAAAATTTATTAATAGAAACTAAATCACTGGCAAAAAAAACAGGTACCACTGTGATTTTGGTGACCCATGACACCCACGATGCCATGGAAATTGCCGATGAAATATGGGTGTTATATAATGGGTCGATCACTCAAAAAGGAAAGCCTCGTGAGGTTTATCAATATCCGAAAACTCCTCAAATTGCACGTCTTTTCGGGCTTATAAATCTTCTAAGTGAAAGTGAAAGTCATGAGCTATTAAACATCAAATGCTCGACTGGAATTTGGATTGAAAATGTAGAAATTAATTCTAAGGGAATGATAAAAGGTTGCGTAAAAGAGGTCATCTTCAATGGAGGAAATCATAAGTTATTGATTTCCGTTCATCAGGACCTCGATTTGATGGCATTTGATGAGGTAAAGATCTACCGACCAGGTGATCCCATTCAATTGACTATAGATCCAAAAGAAATCATTATTTTTGGATAAAGTAAGGAAATAATATGCATCCCGACATGAAAAGACCTTTAGCAAAGTACGTATTCATACTTATTTTGATTTATAGTTTGGGTTGTCAACCTCTAGAAAAAGAAAATGCCGTTACCGATCATTTTGAGCAGATAAAAGATTCGAAAGCTAAATCCGTACTCATAAAGACCATTAAAGATGCGGGTGGTTTGGATAATTGGCAGCAAATCAAAAATCTTACTTATGTCAAACATGGAATCATCTATTTTGCTGACGGTAGCATTGAAAAAAATAACGTTCAGCTTCATCGATATAAATTTTATCCTCAATTTTCAGCTGAAATAACCTGGGAAGAAAATGATCTTCATCACCGTATTACTTACAGTACAGATGGGGCAAGGCAATTTCAAAACGACATACTTACAGAAAAAGACCCGACGCAAACGGTCATGAGTTCACTCTATGTATTAGGTATGCCTTTTAAACTACTCGATGCAGGTACGGTATTAACTGCGCTTGGATCTGTAATTTTACGGAGTGGTCAGCAGGCTCATGCTATAAAAGCCAACTATAACCCTAAAAAAAATAGCAATCATTCAACTACAGAAGAATGGATCTATTATTTTGATGAAGATAACGCTGCCTTTTTAGGATCATTGGTCTTTCACCCTCCCACCTACGCTTATATTGAAAATCTAAAGTTCACAGATCATTTGCCCATCAAATTACCATTGCATAGAAAATCATATCGTACCAATAGACATCGAGAAATCGAATACTTGAGGGCTGAGTTCAGGTACTCTGAATACGAAATCACATTCTGAGAACTATAAATTTTGAATTTGGACAAATCACTCATCCTTCAACCCTTACTCCCTTATAATGGTTAACTTAGTTTTTAAAATTCAATGTAACCCCTATTTATCTCTTCATAAATGGCCATATTAAAACCGCTAAGTTGGCTTCAAGATTATTCTACAACTAAATTAAAAGGAGATATTTTTGCTGGACTAACGGTGGGCGTTTTGTTAATTCCCCAAAGTATGGCCTATGCCTTGATAGCAGGTCTACCCGTCATATATGGTTTGTATGCCTCTCTCGTTCCTCAAATAATTTATGCATTATTTGGGTCGTCTAGACAACTTTCAGTTGGCCCCACAGCTATGGATTCATTGCTTATCGCAAGCGGATTAGGGGTATTAGCGGTCATCGGATCCCAAGAATACATCCAATTAGCAGTCATTTTAACCCTCATGGTAGGTATTATTCAGACTTTTCTGGGCTTTATGAGAATGGGATTTATAACCCAATTGCTATCTAAACCCATCATTAGTGGATTTACCTCTGCTGCTGCCATTCTAATAGGCCTGAATCAATTGGGACCCTTATTGGGCATCGATATGGAAAAAGGAAATATCATCGTCCTATTGACCAGTATCTCCACCAATTTTACAAAAATCGATATATTAACCGCATCAATAGGTTTGTTTTCCATTCTATTCTTATATGCATTTAAAAAGTGGGCGCCAAAATTACCGGGAACATTAATCATCGTTCTTACTTCCATTGGAATGGTTCATTTTTTAGAACTGCACCTTTCAGGTCTCAATGTCATTGGCAAAATTCCCATGGGCTTACCCCGCTTCAATTTGCCAAAAATCGATTTAGGGCAGATGACGCTCCTTTTGCCTTTGGCACTCACACTCGCACTGATTTCATTCATTGAATCTTTTTCAGTAGGTAAAAACCTTGCCTTACAGTCAAAAGATCATATCATCAATGCAAATACTGAATTGGTCGCTTTAGGAAGTGCTAATTTTATCGGTGCTTTTTTCATGAGCTTCCCCGTTACCGGTGGATTTGGGAGATCCGCGGTAAATTTCAATGCAGGGGCTCAAACCCCTTTTTCGGGAGTCATTAGCGCCTGCCTAATCGCATTGACCTTACTTTTTTTTACAGATATTTTTGCGCTCCTGGCTTATCCTGTTTTAGCCGCAATCATTTTGGCAGCTCTCAGAAATTTAATTGATTTTAAATATCCTTATAAACTGTCAAGGACACATTTCCTTGATTTTTTTATGCTTAGTTTTACTCTTATTATTACCCTATTCTTTGGGATGATATGGGGTATTTCATCTGGAATGGGCCTATATGTACTCCTACTCATATACAAATCTATTTTCCCTGAAATTCAAGTCACGCCCTTTGATGAAAAGGAAGAAACATTTCCAGTCCCTACTAAGAATAGCAAAACTACTAAAAATCACCCCTTGATCGTTTTGAAAATTGATACTCCTATAATTACCATTAATATCGAATCAATTGAGCAGCAAATAAATCAGCACGTGATCCTCTCAAATCCTGATAATCATGCCTTATTAATAGATTTAAGCACTGTTCAGTATTTAGATAGCAGCGGTGTCAAGGGAATTAAACGGCTTATAACGAAATTAAATGAAAAAAATATAAGAATTTTATGGTATTCGCTGCATCCTCCTTTAGACGCAATTTTTACTATAAAAAAAATGATTTCTGGACCTATGGAAAAAAATATTTTTAAAGATTCAACGGCAGCGATTGAGTTCTTAAGAAAAGAAGGTAATTAGTCCCGAAGAAATTAATAAAATGAAAAAAAAATTCAATGAAATGAAAATTGAACAAATCTACACAGGATGTCTGGCACAAGGGGCCTACTACGTAGAAAGCGAGGGTGAGGTGGCCATTATTGATCCATTAAGAGAAATTGACCCTTATTTGGAGAAAGTGAAAAAAGAAAAATCTAAAATTAAATATATTTTTGAAACTCATTTTCATGCAGATTTTTTATCGGGTCATCTAGATCTTGCAAATAAATCAGGAGCTGACATAGTTTATGGTCCTAAAGCTCATACGGATTATGACATAATTATGGCCACAGATCATCAAGTTTTCCATGTGGGGAAAGTAACCTTACAAGCCTTACATACTCCAGGTCATACCCTAGAAAGCACTTGCTATTTACTAAGGAATGAAGAAGGAAAGGCTCATGCATTGTTTACTGGTGATACTTTATTTATTGGAGATGTTGGACGTCCTGATCTGGCCATAAAAACCTCCTTTACGAAAGAAGATTTAGCCAGGATGCTCTATGAAAGTCTTCGAAATAAAATAATGCCTTTGCCAGACGACATCATCATTTATCCTGCTCATGGTGCAGGATCTGCCTGTGGAAAAAACATGAGTAATGAAACACAAGACCTTTTAGGAAATCAAAAGAGGACAAATTATGCCTTAAGGGCTGACATGACCAAAGTAGAGTTTATCAAAGAAGTCACTGAGGGCATCCTGCCTCCACCCCAGTATTTTGCAAAAAATGCACAATTAAATAAATCAGGAATTAAAAGTATCGATGGGGTATTAAAACAAGGAATGGTTGCATTGGATATAGAACTCTTTGAATCATTAGTCGTACATGAAAAGGCCCTTGTATTGGATACGCGAAAACCAGAGGAATTTGCTCAAGGCCATATACCCAACGCTATTTTTATAGGTATCAAGGGAAGTTTTGCTCCCTGGGTAGGTGCTTTGATAAATGACTTGAATGAGCCTATTGTTTTCATTGCAAGTAAAGGAATGGAAAAAGAAGTCGTTACCCGACTGTCAAGGGTGGGCTATGATCATACATTAGGCTATCTTGAAGGAGGGTTTACTGCTTGGGTTGATGCGGGTAAAGATGTGGAAACCATCACTTCAATTTCAGCAGAAACATTCTCAAAGCAATACTCAAAAAGGTCACTAAATGTAATAGATGTTCGTAAACCTGGCGAATTCCAAGTAGAACAAATCAATGGTGCTCAAAACATTCCCTTAGACTTTATTAATAATCATCTGGAATTACTTGATAAACAAACCGAATATCACATCCACTGTCTTGGAGGCTATCGCTCTATGATATTCAATTCGATACTCAAATCAAGAGGTTATCATCAGTTGATTGATATTGAAGGGGGCATTCGTAGCATAAAAAAAACTGAAGTTCCTATAACAATAAGCCAAATTTCCTAATGACTATGTTGAAAAAGAAACATGGAATGAAAAGTTCAACTAAAATATAATGGAAGTTTAATAATGCTATCGAGCATTTTATATCTATAAAAAATATAGTGTATGCTCATTGACGCTTTTACCGCTTCTATGAACCGTACTGAACGCATAATAATTTACAAATGAACTTAAAAAGTCAAACTGATTCCATGCCCTACCATTATATCATTATCGGTGGAGGATCTGCAGGTGCCGTCTTGGCAAATCGATTAAGTGAAGACCCATCGAATAAAGTACTCGTCCTCGAAGCAGGAAGACCTGATTATAAGTGGGATTTCCGAATACATATGCCCGCAGCACTTAATTATTTGCTCACAGGTAAAAATTATAATTGGGGTTATACGTCCGATCCTGAACCGTTTATGTATGATCGTAAAATCGCGCAACCTAGAGGGAAAGTATTGGGAGGATCGAGTTGTATCAATGGAATGATTTGGATCCGAGGAAATGCCATGGACTATGAAAAGTGGGCTGGAGACAAAGGTCTTGAGCATTGGGATTATGCACATTGTTTACCCTATTTCAAAAAAGTAGAAACCCGCCTGATGGGAGGTGATGATTATAGAGGAGATCAAGGTAATTTAAAACTTACTACCCCTACTTGCGAAAATCCCCTATTTAATGTTTTTTTTAAGTCCGTACAGGAAGCCGGTTATCCCTTAACTGATGACGTAAATGGATTTCAACAAGAGGGCTTTGGACGGTTTGATCAAACTATCTATAATTCTCGTAGACTCAACGCAGCACGTGCCTATATCCATCCGGTTAAAAATCGTAAAAACTTGACAGTCATTACACAAGCCATGGTCTTTCGTATCTTATTTGAGGATCAAAAAGCCATCGGTGTCACTTTCAAAAAAGGTAATAAAATAAAAAAGGTCTTTAGTCAAGAAATCATATGCTGTGGAGGTGCGATTAATTCACCTCAACTACTTCAACTATCAGGAATTGGTCGTGCAGATCATTTAAAAAAACTGGGTATATCGGTCATAAAAGATCTTCCTGGAGTCGGTGAGAATCTGCAAGATCATTTAGAAGTATATGTACAATGGGCCTGTAAAAAGCCCGTGAGCTTATACCCTTCCTTGAATCCGTGGCGAGCCCCAAAAATTGGATTTGATTGGCTTTTTAGAAAAAAAGGAATTGGCGCTACTAATCATTTTGAAGCCGGCGGCTTTATCCGCAGTAATGACTTGGTAAGCTACCCCAATCTCCAGTTCCACTTCCTGCCTTTGGCCATTCGCTATGATGGTACTGCACCAATTGAGGGCCATGGTTTCCAATTACATGTGGGGCCTATGGGAACAGATGTAAGGGGTCGAATACAAATAAAATCTGGTGATCCACTTGAATATCCCAGTATTCTATTTAACTATCTTTCTACAGAAAATGAAAGGAAAGAATGGTGTGAAGCCATTCGTTTGTCAAGAAAAATCATCAATACTCAAGCTATGAATACGTTTATGGATAAAGAATTATCACCGGGTCCAGCCGTTCAAACAGATGAAGAGATTCTAGATTTTATCGCGAGAGAAGGTGAAAGTGCCTACCATCCTAGCTCTACTTGTAAGATGGGTAAAGATGCGCTATCTGTAACGGACCCAAACACCCTAAAGGTTCATGGCGTAGAGAACCTTCGCGTAGTAGATGCCTCCATTTTCCCTTATGTGACCAATGGTAATATCTATGCCCCAGTATTAATGGTTGCTGAAAAAGCAGCAGACCTTATCCTAGGAAATAGGACATTAGCCCCATCAAAAATACCATATTATAAAAAAGATAGTAAAAATACTATGGATTAGCTCCCTTTTCAGTGTCTACTTGATACGTTCGCAACGCTTTTAATATCGAATAGCAGACGATGAGCATGAGTAAACAAACCGGAAAACCAGTCACCAAAGATCCTGTTTGTAAAGCAATAAGTCCACCTCCCCAAAGTAGGACTGCAGCAACTGTCCCTTCTAATAATGCCCAAAAAATACGTAATTGAACAGGTGTGTTTTCTTGACCCCCACTGGTAATAAAGTCAATTACTAATGAACCACTATCAGAGGAGGTGATAAAGAAAATAAGGCCTGCAATCACCACAAATAAGATACTTAAATAGGGCAATGGAAAATGCTCTAAAAGTTTAAATAAAGCAGTAGTTATGTCCTGATTGACCGCCTCAGTCATACCCCCTGAGCCAAAAATTTCAATGTATAAGGAGGTACTTCCAAAAATAGATATCCAAACTATGGTTGCCATCGTTGGAGCGATCACCACACCAATCAAAAATTCTTTGATGGTACGACCTTTCGATATTCTAGCCACAAATAATCCGACAAAAGGTGCCCAAGCAAACCACCATCCCCAGTAAAAAAAGGTCCAGCTATCCATCCATCGACTTTCCGTATTGACTTCCATCCATGTGCTTGTAGCTATGAGATTTTGGAGATAATAGCCCGTACTTTGCACCGTTGATCCAAGAATGAATGAGGTGGGACCTACCACGAGTATAAATCCCATAAGTATGATGGCCATAATCGAGGCTATTTTACTCAAAACTTCTATACCCTTATGCAAGCCTGAGACAACAGATAAGGTCGCACCTAAGGTAATGATCACAATTAAAATTACCTGTAAGTTGGCACTCTCTTCAAAATTAAAAAGGTAATGTATTCCTGAATTGATGTGCTGAATACCTAAGCCTAACGTGGTGGCCAATCCGAACATGGTGGCTACGACCGCCATAACATCTATAATATGACCTATAAGCCCTTTCAAATGATCTCCAAGCAAAGGATAAAGCACCCATCTCACACCCAATGGAAGTCCTTTATTATATCTAAAAAATGCCATTGACAAACCCATCAATGCATAAATAGACCAACCATGCAGTCCCCAATGCAAATAAGAAATATTCAAGGCATTTTTGGCTGCCAACAAAGTTCCCCCTGTCCCATAAGGAGGATTAGAATAATGTATCATCGGTTCAGCGACACTATAAAACATGAGCACCAAGCCAATGCCCGCATTGAACAGCATACTCAACCAGGCCCAAGTACTGAATTCCGGTTGGGCATCGGGACCTCCTAATCTAATGTTTTTGAAACGACTCGACCCCAGGTACAAACAGAATACTAAGATGCTATTTACTGCCAATACATAGAGCCATCCAAATTTGACAGAAATATAGGTTTGAATATATTCGAAAAAAGTGCCTATCGATTCTTGTAACGAAAGTGTCAAAACAACAAAAATAATAATAAGAAAAGCGGATGGAAAAAATACCCAGGGCTGAATATTTTTTAAAAATGGCGAATTTGTGAGCTTTTGTCTTACGATATGTAATCTCTTTAAATTTCAAGATAGAAAGTCTGAGGCTCTTAAAAAAATTTCTTTTGGGAGGATTAAGAATCATCGCTTATTTAATGTCTTTAAGTCATACCAATACGAAAAAAATGAACGATAAACTCACACAAAAAAAATTTCAGTCCAAATTCGATTAATGGGAATAAATAGTAAAATAAAAGAAATATGAAGCTAAATCTATAATAACAAATATGGATAAAATCGAAATATAATCAACAGTGATTCTTGAATAGATCTTCATAAAAAGGAAAAAGATTAAAGCTTTAAAGGCTAGATCTATTCAATAGAATAAAAAAAAGGGTGGAAACCTACTGACTGAAGGTTATTACTATTATAAAAAAATCCTAAGACAAGATCATTTTTTTCTGAAAATCAGCTAGATTGTAAAAGGTCTTTTTATATAAAACTCAAAAACTTATGTTCTCATTTTTAAAAAAAAAGTACCAATCCATAAATATCATAGAATTTGAAGCACTCCAAAACGATAAGGACCTCGTTGTGATAGATGTCCGAAATACTGTTGAACTTTCTTCAGGCATAATCCCAAAATCCATACATATCAACGTGATGGAATCTTCTTTTGCTACTAAAGTAAAAGAGTTAGATCGCACGAAGACCTATGTGATGTATTGCCGTAGTGGATTAAGAAGTACTCGGGCTTGCCAAATAATGGCTAAAAATGAATTCAAAGACCTTTATAACCTCAAGGGTGGATTCATCGCTTGGGACAAAGCTAGATAAGGTTTTAATTCATGACTGAAATTAAGCCATCAAAGCTTCTTTGAAGGATTCAAAATCAATATCCTCAGGACAATTTATTGTTTTAGAAAT
>CAJXAT010000100.1 GCA_913050055.1 uncultured Flammeovirgaceae bacterium
GACGTTGACCTCTCCTACAGCAGCGGGGTGATAAATTTCCTTGTGTTTTTCCGTCACTACCTTTAACCCCTGGGTACTGCTTAGATTAGAAACGGTATTGCCGGGTGTTTTAGAAAGCACATAATCACTTACAGCTACCAGGGTATATTCTTCACCAAAAGGCTCTCCGTTTTCGCTGACCAAAGCCAAGCGATCCACGTCAGGATCAACCACAATACCCACATCAAACTTACCATTTTCTATCTCTTTGCATATTTGTCCGATGTTTTCGGGTAAGGGTTCAGGATTATGTGCAAAGAGGCCAGTCGGCTCCCCATTTATTTGAACCACTTCCACCCCCAGTTTTTCTAGCAACAAGGGGATGGCAATTCCTCCCGTACTATTCACGGCATCTAATATGACTTTGAATTTTTTAGCCTTTATGCTCGGGACATCTACTAGGGTCAATTGAAGAATTTTCTCAATGTGATCCATAATGGTGACCTCTGAGGAAATAATTTCCCCAATATTTTTACTTTCTGCAAAAGAATAATTACCCGCGTCTGCAAGCTTGAGAATTTTTGCGCCCAACTCCGCTGAAATAAATTCGCCGGCGTCGTTTAAGAGTTTTAGGGCATTCCAACCAATGGGATTATGGCTTGCAGTGATGACGATACCTCCTTGTGCTTGCTCAGCAACGACACCCATCTCAACGGTAGGCGTGGTACTCAATCCCGTATCAATTATATCAATACCTTGGGCAATCAACGTATTGGACAATAGGGCTCCAATCATAGGACCGGAAGGCCTTGCGTCACGTCCAATGACGACCTTAGGATTCTTAAATTTTGTTTTAAGGATTTCACCGAAAGCAGCAGCATATTTGACTACATCTAATGGGGATAAGGTTTCTCCTGGACTTCCGCCGATGGTTCCGCGGATACCAGCAATAGATTTTATTAACGTCAATTTTTAGTATATTTAGGCATATTGAATATTGCGAGTTGTTGTATTTAGTTGAATTTTTTCAATATTTTAGTCACTTCAGATTCATTTTTTTCACAGGGAGCTCCTGCGATGACCGTTTTACCACAATAGCCGCATGCAGCTCCTTCTGGATTAAGGAAAGGGTTTTGCGATGCACAAGTACCTTTAAACTCTCCTTTATTTAAGAAAATCAATCGAACCGACATGCCCACAAAAAAGAGCGCAACAAAACCAATGCCTAAGAATACTGTGATCATATATTATACAGTGCAAAGTTAATGACTCAGAAGGTTAACTTTACAAAAGTTGCGGATTAAGATTTACTTTTTGTTATGACTAAGAAAATAATTAAGTACACAGACCTTGAAAGATCTGATAAATTAGCAGCCTTTGATAGGTTACTGACCATTATGGATGAGCTTAGAGAAAATTGTCCATGGGATAAAAAGCAAACCATGGAGAGCCTACGACACCTGACCATTGAAGAAACTTATGAGCTGTCCGATGCCATATTAGAGGGCGATTTAGAGGAGATAAAAGAGGAGTTGGGAGATATTATGTTGCATTTGACTTTTTATGCGAGATTAGCTGCTGAAAAAAAAGCTTTTGATATGGCGTCGGTCTTGAACGGGATAAGTGATAAATTAATTCGCAGGCATCCCCATATTTATGGAGATACCCTCGCTGAGGATGAGGCTACGGTGAAAGCCAATTGGGAGCAGATCAAGCTAAAAGAAAAGGAAAATACATCGGTACTTGGGGGGGTTCCTCGATCCTTACCGGCCCTGGTGAAAGCGATGCGAATTCAGGAAAAGGCTAGCGGAGTAGGATTTGATTGGGAAAACGGAGATCAAGTTTGGGACAAAGTAGAAGAAGAAATCAAAGAATTTAAGGCCGAAATCCAAGCGGAAACAGTAAACTTAAAACGTAAGAATGAGGAGTTTGGAGACGTATTATTTTCCTTGATTAACTATGCACGATTTCAAGATATTAATCCAGAAGAGGCACTTGAGCGGACCAATAAAAAATTTATTAAAAGATTTCAATATTTAGAAAGAGCATCAAAAAGAGAAGGAAAATCACTTGTTGAAATGACCTTGTCAGAAATGGATATTTATTGGGAGGAGACTAAAAAAAATGAAAAAAATTAGGAGATTTTATATATAAATCATGATGAGAAAATTATTCAAAAAAAGGATTTCAGCTTTCTAAACAAGAGCTCAATGGGGTGTATGTGTAGGACCTGTTTGGCTCCTTTTTTTTCGGTTTGACTCATGGATTAACGGAGTTTTTGGATAAGAACCATAAGGTTGAAACGGTGATCATGAGGTTTGAAAGAGTGGCTTACATGGACCAATCAGGTTTGGAGTTGTTGCATGCGGCCTTAGCCACGTTCCATCGACAAAAAATCAAGGTATTATTTACCGGTTCATTAGGTCAATCCAAAAAGCGCTGTGGACAATCTGGCCCGATGCTCGATGGGTACGAGTGAATGGTATCATTTGATGATTTAAAGGCCTGTGGAGTTTATTTAAAAACCCAGCTTACTTGATCAGGCAGATTCGAGTAATTATTAAGTAAAAGGCTTGTGAGTCGAATGGGAAATGAAAGGCTAGGTCTATGTCCAAAAGGCCAAAACAGGCCCTATTCTCCTTATTAACATTTAATAAGTTATACACTGAAAAAAATGAGACAAGATATAAAATACTGATTAACAATTAGTTATAAATATTCAATTAATAAAAAAAGTGTGGATAACTATTAACTCATTGATTATTAATTTATTATGATCAAATCATGAATTACTCTTTGGTTTGCCTAATAAGATGTGTGCGATAAGTATTGAAAATTCTGGATTTAGAGAGAAATCCTATGTATTTTCCGTCATCTATTACGGGTAAATTCCAATCATGGGAGATTTCAAATTTATTCATCACGGTTTGCATATTGTCATAGGATGAAACGTGGGTAGGCACTTGGGTCATGAGTGTGTTTATCGTCACATGATTTCTTTGGGATTCGTCAAACATAATTTCACGAATATTGTCCAATGTGATGATCCCTTGCAATGCTCCATCCTCGTTGACAACGGGGAAAATATTGCGTGTACTTTTTTTGACCAGCGGAATTAATTCGTTGAGCGTAGCATCAGGAGCGATGGTGAGTAGATCTCTTTCAATCATCTTTTTTAAACTGATTTTATTCAAAACCATTTTGTCTCGATCATTGACCACGATGTCTCCGCGTTTGATTAGGTTTCGCATATAAATAGAATGTTTTTCAAAATAGGTGACGGTCACATAGGAGATGGCGGAAACGAGCATTAGGGGAACAAACAACAAATAGCCACTGGTAATTTCGGCAATTAGAAAAATGGCCGTTAAAGGAGCATGAAGTACACCACTCATGACCCCGCACATGCCCACGAGGGTAAAATGGCTTAAGTTGACGGGAGCTTCGGGATAAATCCATTGAAAAATCAGCCCAACTAAAAAGCCTACCAATCCGCCCGTGTATAAAGAGGGGGCAAAAATACCTCCACTACCTCCTGCACCCACCGTTAAACCCGTAGCGATGGGTTTAAGGAAAATAAGACATATAAGCGCGAGGGGAACAAACCATTGATGGGTAGTCCCAAAGAGTTCAGTAAAATAATGAGATTCAAACAATGAGGTAGGTACACCCTTCAAGAGATTAATGACCATATGGTAACCTTCGCCATAGAGAGAAGGAAAAACCAAGAGTAATAACCCTAAAGAAAGACCTCCTAAAAGGGCTCTAACAAAAGGTTTTTTAATTTTATGGATGCCATCTTCGGTCAGTGAAAGCATCCGGGTAAAATACACCGATGCGGCACCACAACAAAGACCCAATAATAGATAGTAGGGAGTGGACCAAGCAGAAAACTCTTCAGTGAGTTTGAAGGAAAACAAAATATCATCGCCGAGTAAAATTAAGGACATCAGTTGACCGCATACCGAGGCAATTAAGATTGGAATAAATTTATTTATGGTCACATCGGTCAACATGACTTCAACGGCAAAAATGACACCTGCGATAGGAGAATTGAAAATAGCCGATACTGCGGCGGCCGCACCACACCCAATCATTAATGTTCTTTTTTTGTAATCAAGATGGGCCAGACGGGCCAAGTTGGATCCTATGGCAGAGCCCGTGACGACAATAGGGGCCTCCAACCCAGCCGAGCCACCAAAGCCTACGGTAATGGCACTGGTGAGCATGTTCGAATACATCCGAGTTTTACGAATGATGGAAGACCTTTTGGAGATGGCGTATAAAACTTTGCTGATCCCATGTCCGGTGCTGTCTTGCAGTACATATTTGGCAATAAATACGGTCAATAAAATACCCATCACAGGATAAAATACCCATAAATATTTCCAACCTGTTACCTCAATATTATTTTGAAGGACTTGCTCAATGAGGTGAACGGTGGTTTTGAGGGCCACCGCCGCCAGCCCTGCCAAGATACCCACAAAGCCCGCAATGATCAGCGTGAAATTGTTGTCATTGATGTGTTTGAGACGCCAAATGAGCAGGGGCATCAAGGGGTTGTGAGAGCTCATATCATTGGGTAGCCATTATTCAGTATCATTATTTTAAATAAACGAAGCTTGCTGTTTAACGAGGGCTTCTTCTATATATTGGAAGGTCGAGAGGATTTCAGGTTGACCATCTACCACCGCGATGTTGTGTTCAAAATGAGCAGAGGGTTTCCGATCTGCTGTGACAATGGTCCAACCATCGGCCAATTGAATTACATTTTTAGTACCTAGGTTGACCATGGGCTCAATGGCCAGCACCAGACCTTCTTTTATTTTACGACCCGACCCTCTTTTTCCGAAGTTGGGCACCTCTGGAGCCTCATGCATTTTTTTACCAAGCCCATGTCCTACAAGTTGCCTTATGACTCCAAACCGATTCTTTTCAGCATGGTGCTGGACGGCATAACCAATGTCTCCAATGCGTTTACCCACGACCATTTGTTCAATGCCTAGGTAAAGACTCTCTTTGGTAATGCGCAATAATTTTTTAATGTCATCGGAGATTTCACCGACGGCAAAGGTAAAGGCGTGATCTCCATAATAGTTATTTTTTAAAGCGCCACAATCCACCGAAATGATGTCTCCATCGACCAATGGTTTGTCGCCGGGAATGCCATGTACGACTTGTTCATTGACTGAAATACATAAGGTGGCTGGAAAATCGTAGAGACCTAGAAAACCAGGTAGGGCGCCTTGATCTCTGATGTATTCTTCTGCCTTTTTATCTAGTGTTTTTGGGGAAATGCCTGGCTGTATGATTTCCGCCAGGATACCTAGGGTCCGTGATACGATCAACGCACTTTCCTTAATCAATTCAATTTCTTCTTTGTTTTTGTAATGAATCATGAACTTTAAATAAAACAAAGATAACAACAAAAAACCCTGACAGATTCTGTCAGGGTTTTATTTTTTTCCTTAATCCGATTAAGATTTTGGAATATTTTCTAATACCTCCTTGATAGGCACTCTCACCCCATCTCTATAGGAAATGATCCAAGCATCAGAAACACCCATTTCACGCATGTATTTTTTGAAGGTATCGGCTTCCCAGTAATCTGTAAACACACCTAAGGTGTATCTCATCAAACCATCTTCTCCTACTTCTCCAAAAAAGCTGTCAGACTTATCCAGGTACTTGCTTAAATCTTTATTTTGAAAGGCTCCGATTTGAACCTTGAAAGCAATGCCTTTAACAGCAGGTCTCTTTTTGGTCATTGAACCTCCTGAAGTTGCTACGCCTTCTTTTGCTTTTTTTGCATTCGCAGCCATTTGCTTTCTCATCTCTCTCATTTGAGCCTCGTACTGCGCAACCTGATCCTCTTTTTCTTTGTTCACGGCGTCATTTGCAGATAATTCATCATTTAAACTTGCTATTTGCCCTTTCAAGCCCTTATTTTCATCAATAAGCGATTTGTATTGTTCTGGCGTAAGTGATTTGACCCTTTTCTTCCATTCTTTCTTTTCTTTTTTCGACAATTGACTCATTGCATCAAAAGATACTGTTAAGCCTAAAATCAAGATCAATAAGGTTGTAAATTTTTTCATTTTATCTAATTAAGTAAGAATTACGTAGTCATTGGATGATAAAGTAAGATAATTAACCTTTAATATCCAAAATTAAGCCTTGATAGATCCGATCATGTCTTCTGGCCGTACCCACTCAGCGAATTGGGCTTCGCTCACTAATTCAAGGGCCAATGCCGCTTCTCGAAGCGTAGTACTTTCTTTATGGGCTTTTTTTGCAATTTTTGCAGCATTTTCGTATCCAATATGCGGGTTTAAGGCGGTTACCAGCATCAGTGATTTTTCCAATTTATCTTGAATAACGCTATAATTCGGCTCAATACCCACCGCACAATTGTCATTAAAAGAATGACAAACATCTCCAAGCAGTCGTGCAGAGTTGATGAGATTGTAGGCCATCATAGGTTTGAAAACATTGAGTTGAAAATGGCCACTCATCCCACCGATGGTGACGGCTACATCATTTCCCATGACCTGAGCACAGACCATGGTAAGGGCCTCGCATTGGGTAGGATTAACTTTTCCAGGCATGATTGAAGAGCCAGGTTCGTTTTCGGGAAGGATGATTTCTCCAATACCGCTTCTGGGACCTGAACTCAGCATACGAATATCGTTACCAATTTTCATTAAGCTGACGGCCAGTTGCTTTAACGCCCCATGAGATGCTACTAGAGCATCATGGGCCGCCAAGGCTTCAAATTTATTATCTGCTGAAACAAAAGGGATGTCTGCATGTTTAGCAATGTATTGGGCGACTAAATCGGCATAGCCTTTGGGCGTATTGAGGCCGGTACCTACAGCGGTACCTCCTAAAGCCAATTCTGACAAGTGAGCAAAAGTATTTTTTAAAGCCTTGAGGCCATGATCTAATTGTGAAACATAACCAGAAAATTCTTGACCCAGACTTAAAGGCGTAGCATCCATGAAATGGGTTCGACCTATTTTGACAACCCCTGAAAAACTTTTTGCTTTTGCATCAAGGGTATTTCTTAGTAACGTTACGGCCGGTATGGTTTTTTCTACCAATATTTTGTAGACTGCGATGTGCATGGCGGTTGGAAAAGTGTCATTTGAAGACTGACTTTTATTCACGTCATCATTGGGGTGGATGATTTTTTTCGCATCCGTTAATTGGCCACCTTCTAGGACATGACTCCGATTGGCGATGACCTCGTTGCAGTTCATATTGGACTGTGTGCCTGAACCGGTCTGCCATACGACCAGTGGGAATTGATCGTCCAATTGACCTTTTAAGATTTCATCACATACATTGGCGATCATACTTGCTTTTTCGGCATCTAAGACGCCAAGGCTTGCGTTAGCTAGCGCAGCAGATTTTTTTAAAATAGCAAACGCACGAATGAGTTCGATGGGCATGGTCATATTGGGCCCCCCAATTTTAAAATTATTTCTGGAGCGCTCGGTTTGTGCCCCCCAATATTTGTCAGCGGGAACTTTGATCTCACCCATGGTGTCGTGTTCTAGACGATATTCCATATGTACGTTGGTTTAATTGAAGTACAAAAATAGAGATTAAGTTGGATACGATAATAACAATTCAAAAGGAAGCGATTAAAAAAAATGTGGGACCCCGTAGATTTTGTTTCATTGAGGTTTTAGTAGTAGGTTTGCTGTTTAGAATGATTCTAAATAAATGAAATTGATTAAGGTACTCATTTCGGATTTTCAGTTTTTGACGAGAGAAGGTCTTATCAAGCTGATTGAAGGAACCCAACATTTCGATTTGGTCGGGGTTCTTGAAGATCGAGAACAATGGATGGAGCAAGTCACTCAAGCACAGCCAGATGTTTTGATTCTGGATTATCCAGAGCGTCAATCGGATATGAATGCGACCCTCACCAAATTCATCAAGTTACAGGCGAGCAATATTTTGGTAGTTACCAATGAAGTTGAAAAAGGCCACATACAAAACTTATTGAGCCTAGGTGTCAAAGGCATTGTGACCAAACGATGCAGTCAAACAGAAATCATCCATGCCATTGAATCGGTGGCCAAGTCGAACCGATTTTTTTGTAACAGTATTTTAGAAATTGTCATGGCCCCCCATGAGGAGGCAGGACAAAATTGCGAACCCACGGATTTATCTAAACGCGAATTTGAGGTACTTGAATTGATTGCAAAGGGCTTTAGAACGGCAGATATAGCCGAAAAACTGTTTGTAAGCATCCATACCATCAACTCCCATCGGAAGAACATTCTGAAAAAATTAAAACTCAAGTCCCCGGCACAACTCATTGTTTATGCCATTGAATCTAAACTGGTTCAGGTTTAAGGGAACGATAATTTTGATAGCCTTTCAGCAGATTGCAGAAAAGCGCTTATTTTTGGTGTCATAAACTTGTGAAACCAATGACCTTAGACCAAGTATCAAATTCTTCAAAATCTTATATTGTCAGGCAGATAAAAAAAGGCCCATTAACGACCAAGTTGATTGATATGGGTTTATTTCCCGGAAAAGAAATCAGGTTACTTTTCAAGGCCCCCTTTGGTGACCCCATTGCCATTGACGTACAAGGTTACACGTTGTCCTTAAGGCGAGAAGAGGCAGCATTAATTTCCATCGAATGAAGGCGGCCCTCGTCGGAAACCCAAATGCGGGCAAGACTTCGGTCTTCAACTTACTCACCGGACTGAATCAAAAGGTGGGAAATTATCCCGGTATCACCGTAGATAAAAAATGGGGTTATTTTAATTACCAAGGCACCGACGTGGAATTGCTTGATTTGCCAGGGCTTTACAGCATCTATCCAAAGTCTCAAGACGAAGAGGTGGTTTTTCAAGTGCTGCGTCAAAAGGATCACCGAGACCATCCTGATTTGGTGATCGTGGTCATGGATGCCACCAATCTAGAGCGCAATTTATTTCTTGCTACCCAGATATTGGATCTGGGAATACCTACTTTATTGATCGCCAACATGATAGATCTTATGGATAAAGATCAGGTAGGGGTCAATCTTGAAAAGCTCAGTGAGTTATTGGGGGGCGTACCCTTGGTAGCCTTCAATGCGCGCACTGGCCAAGACCTGGCCCTCTTGAAATCAGCCCTCTTAGAGGTGCCGTTGGAGGTTGCCTCCAGTCCGCATACCCAGGAATTTACAAATCTGGAGGATTGGAATGCAGGCAGGCAAGAGGAGGCTGCCCTGGGAGAAGCGCGCTACAAAAGAATACGTCAAATATTGTCTCTCTGTCAACCCTTAACTCGAAAGCGTTCGGTAAGACATCAAAAATGGGATCAAATCCTTACCCATCCCCTATGGGGCTACCTCATTTTTCTCTCCCTTTTGGCCCTCATCTTTCAAACCATTTTTGCTTGGTCTGAGGTGCCTATGAATTTAATTGACACCGTTTTTTTGACCCTGAGTCAATGGACCCAGGCGACCTTGCCTAACGGCCCCCTAACCGATTTGATTTCGCAGGGCCTCATCCCTGGATTGGGCGGAGTCATGATCTTTATTCCGCAGATTGCCTTTTTATTTTTATTCATTTCGTTACTCGAAGAAAGCGGTTATATGAGTCGTGTGGTCTTTTTGATGGATAGGGGATTACGAAAATATGGACTTAGCGGAAAAAGTGTAGTACCTTTGGTTTCAGGAACTGCCTGTGCGATCCCTGCGGTAATGGCAACTAGAAATATCGAAAACTGGAAAGAGCGGCTGATAACCATTTTGGTTGTTCCTTTTACCACCTGCTCCGCCCGTTTACCGGTCTACATGATTCTTATCTCTTTGGTGATCCCCGATGATCGGTTTCTGGGAATCAATTATCAGGGGTTGACCCTCATGGGGCTCTATTTTTTGGGGTTCCTGATGGCCATTTTGTCTGCCTCGATTCTCAATGGATTCATGAAGACACGCAACAAGTCCTATTTTGTAGTGGAAATGCCCAACTACAAGCTCCCTCTACTAAAAAATGTTGCCCTCACCGTTTGGGAAAAGACCCGTTCTTTTGTAACAGAGGCGGGTAAGATAATTTTGGCCATTTCTGTTTTGTTGTGGTTTATGGCTTCATTTGGACCAGGAAAAAACTTCGCTAATGCGGAAGAGATCATCAGTCAGTAATACGCTTCGCAATCGATGAGCAAAACAGAGTTTGAAAACAACGTAGCATCCTTTAGATTAGAAAATTCTTATATCGGAATTTTGGGAAAAACGGTAGCGCCGCTCATCCGCCCCCTGGGATACGATTGGAAAATCGGGATTGCCTTGATCAGTTCATTTGCTGCTCGTGAGGTTTTTG
>CAJXAT010000101.1 GCA_913050055.1 uncultured Flammeovirgaceae bacterium
ATGACTTAGATCGGGCTTGTTTATTAAGAGAAGATTTTCGTACAAATTGGACAAATTCAAATTCTCTTCAAAAAGAGAGGCTATATTTATATTTATGAAAGTACTCATCGTTGAGGATAACGCAGCGCTTACCACCATCATTACCACTTATTTGGGACGCTCAGGTTTTGTTTGCGAACAAGTTACTGACCTTAAGCAAGCATTAGAGAAACTCTATGGATTTTCCTATGATATCGTCTTGCTTGATCTAACACTTCCAGATGGAGATGGGTTGACTTTGCTGGAGCAACTTAAATCAAAATGGTCAGCTACGGGAGTACTCATCATGTCAGCTAAGAATGCCTTAGATGATCGACTCAAGGGGTTGGACATGGGAGCAGATGATTATCTACCCAAGCCTTTTCACATGGCTGAACTTAATTCCAGATTGAAAGCGATCTATAGAAGGAGACATCAAAAAGGGGCAGTTAATTTAATTTTTAAAGAAATAATGATTCAAGGAGAGACCAAACAAGTGGAGCTTAATAATATTGTTTTAGATCTGACCAAAAAAGAATTTGAGTTACTAAGATATTTTATGGTAAATAAAAATAGATTAATGACCAAGCAAGTCATTGCAGAGCATCTATCGGGGGACTATATGGATATGGCAGATTCTTTTGATTTTGTCTATCAGCATATCAAAAATATTAGAAGAAAAATAAAAGATGCGGGAGGTCAGGATTATATTTCAACGGTCTATGGTGGTGGTTATAAAATGATGGAATCATGAATTTAATTTCACGCTTCACACTCGCTTTTTTATTGGTGGCTGCCGTAGTTTTTTCTCGGGGGTGGATTCATTTCTTACCAGGTAGTAAAAAAGGAGATTCAATCAGAAGAAAAAAGATTTTTGAAATCTCGATATAAAAGATTGCTTAAATATCTAGAAATGAGGCCACCTATTAATGGATTTGTGAGAAATAAAACAATTCTCGAACCGGTATCCGGTGAAACAGTGTTGTATGGCCCCATATTTTCAGATACACTCATTCAGAATGAGCATTTTGGTAAAATGGAAAATCAAATTAAGTTGGAATCTGTTGTGGAAATTGCTGAACAAAGATATCATATTATCCAATTTGATTTAATTGTAGAGTCTGATGATATTATAAAAACTGTCACAAAAAGTATGCTGATTACCTTTTTGATTTTACTTTTTTCAACTGTACTGATTGCTTTGTTTATATCGTATTATTTGCTTGCACCTTTTCGAATACTTTTAACTAATATCTAAAATTTTTCAATCACCCAAAAAGGGCCTATTCAATTCACGATCAGTAGAGTTAAAGAATTCAATAAAATCAATCAGTTTTTACTGGAAATGACTAATAAAATAATTTCCGATTATCAGTTGTTAAAAGAGTTTACGGAAAACGCTTCCCATGAATTTCAAACACCCATTGCCATCATTCAGGGGAAACTAGAGAATATGCTCGAAGAAAATAATTTGAGTCAAAATCAAATGAACAGTCTGATCGAGATGCAAAGCACTTTGTCTCGGTTAAGTAAAATGACCACTTCGTTGTCATTATTGACTAAAATAGAAAATCATGAATTCAATAACACTGAAAAATTAAACCTGAGCGAGATACTCAGAGCGCTGTTAACAGAATACGAGGAGTTATTGATTTTGAAAAAAATCAGTTTGAGTTTTGACCTAGCTAAGGATATTGAGATTTCCGGTGATCGCGTACTAGTTCAAATTATGTTAACCAACTTAATAACTAATGCCATAAGGCATAATATTGAATCTGGAAAGATTAATTTGACACTGAGTGCAAATATGCTAATTATATGGAACTCAGGACTACCAACTGATGTTGACCAATAAATTTTATTGAGCGGATCAAAAAATCAAATCAACATATAAATTCTCTGGGATTAGGACTTTCGATCGTGCAAAAAATAGCAGAAAATTATAAATACAACATAAGTTACCAAGTGGAAGATGATAGATACATATTAAAGCTTAATTTTTAATTATCCTTATCTGTCATTTTTTTTCATCAATATTCATGGCCAAACGATAGTCCTCAAGATTTTATCAGATTTCAATCTTAGACTTGCATATTAATTAGAAAAATGAATAAAAAAGTAAACTACCTCTGCACCCTAGCTTTAATAATCTTCGGGTCCCAATTAATGGCTCAAAATCAGACTCCACGAAAGATAAAAAAAGTGATCACTGGCCTTATTATAGACGGAGATACTAGAGAGGCTGTTGAATTTGCTACTGTCAGTGCGTTCCAATCTTTGGATTCAAGTTTAGTTGGAGGAGCGCTTTCCGACCAAAAAGGAGGATTTGATCTTGAGCTGACTCCAGGATCATATGAATTGCAAATTCAGTTTTTAACCTATAGGTCTAAAACGATTCAGATAACCATATCCAGCAATGATCCGAACAAAATAAATCTGGGCCAATTAATTTTGGATCAAGATACCAAAGAATTGGATGAAGTCGTCGTGCAGAGTGAAAGAACCCAAATGGAATTACAGTTAGACAAGAAGGTTTACAATGTAGGTAAAGATTTAAGTAATCTCGGAGGCAGCGCTGTGGACATTTTAGATAATTTGCCCTCAGTAGCCGTCGATGTAGATGGTAATGTAGGTTTGCGAGGGAGTAACAATGTGAAGATACTCATTGACGGCAAACCTTCAGGCCTTGTTGGGCTGTCAAGCTCCGATGCACTGAGACAACTTCAAGGAAATTTAATTGAACGCGTAGAAATCATTACCAATCCTTCGGCACGTTATGACGCTGAGGGTCAAGCGGGAATTATCAATATTATTTTAAAAAAAGAACGAGCCAAAGGGCTAAATGGCAGTTTTTCTGTGAATACAGGTTATCCGGACAATCATGGAGGTTCGGTAAGTATTAATTTGCGTCGAAAGTGGGTGAACTTATTTACTAATTTCGGTGGGAGCTATCGCAATGCTCCAGGAACAGCTTTTTCTAACCAAAGATTTAATTATTCAGATACTAGTTACAGAACCAATGTCGACAGAGACATGGCACGCGGGGGTCTAAATTACAGTTCGAGATTTGGTGCGGATTTTTTCATTAATAAATCAACCACATTGACCGTTTATTATCTTTTTCGTTTCTCGGATGAAGATAATTTCACTAAAATGACCTACAATGATTACGATCAGCTGGATAATTTCAGTCAATTGCTGAGGGATGATCAGCAGGTGGAAGACGATCAGAACTTAGAGTACGGTTTAAATTTAGAAAAGAACTTTCAACGTAAAGGCCATAAATTAACGTTGGACTTCCAGAGTCAGGACAACAGCGAAGTAGGAGGGTCCAGTGTAGTAGAGGACTTCAGAGGCATCGGAGAAACTGATTTTAAAACATCAGGTTACATGAGTTCGGGAAACTCCGAAGGTGAAGAAAGAATAATGTTTCAAACAGATTATTTTCATCCATTGGGTGATGTGGGTTCATTTGAATTGGGCTCAAGATTGACCTTTAGAGAGATATTTAACAATTATATCGTTCAGAACAGTGATGATGGTGAGTTATATATAGAGAACACGGATTTATCTAATGATTTTCATTATGATGAAAACATCTATGCTTTTTATGCCATTTTCAACAATGAATTTGAGAAGTTATCTTATCAAATTGGGACCAGATATGAAATCAGTGATGTGAGTTCAGAGTTGTTGAACACAAGTCAGAAGAACAATCAAAATTATGCCAATTTTTTTCCCAGTGCCTTTATTACCTATAATCTAGCCAACAAGCATAAATTACAAGCCAGTTTTAGTCGGAGAATACAAAGGCCTCGTTTGTGGAGTTTAAATCCCTTCTTTTCCATTTCTGATTCACGGAATTTTTGGGTAGGCAATCCCAACCTAAAACCTAGTTATGCAGATTCTTATGAGTTGGGATACTTACAAAATTTTGATAAATCCTCATTTTATTTCGGGGCTTATCATCGTCACAGTACCAATGTTGAACAACGGATTACTTCAGTTGTCGATACACTCGGCTTAAACAATGTGACCATTACCAAACCGGAAAATTTGGGTTTTAGAAATTCTATGGGTATAGAAATGAATGGTTCTTTGGAGATCTCAAAATGGTGGAGTTTAAATGGTAATGCTAATTTTTTCTATTCCAATACAGAAGGAACGTTACTGGTTGAGAATGCCGCACCCGTAGTTTTAAGTGCTGAGGCTTACAGCTTTTCAACCAGATTAAGCAATAATTTAAAATTCAAGAAGCTATTTGATGCTCAGGTCAATTTGATGTACCGCGCACCTCAAAATACGACTCAAGGAAAGAGATTATCAATGATGTCACTAGACTTGGGCTTCTCTAAGGATGTATTGGACAAAAATGGGACCTTTTCTTTAAGCATTCGAGATTTATTTAATACCAGAAAATACAGAGGTGTTACCGATCTTGAAAATTATTATACCGAATATGAATATCAACGCCGCCGCCGTCAAGCGACTTTGTCTTTCACCTATAGACTCAATCAAAAGAAGAAGAGAGGTGGAAATCGTGGAGGAGGTTATGGAGGAGGTGACATGGATGGCTATTAAACCAAAGTATCTTGAACAGGGTTGATATCCCCTTTATAGGCCGCTACTTCTATTCCAAATTGAAGAAGAAAATCAACGCCTTCGTCCTTGTCTATTCCTTTGTATGCGGCATAGGATTTGTAATAAATTACTTTTTTAACTCCCATGGTCAAAATAATGCGTGCGCAAGCCAGACATGGAGATAAAGTAACGTATAAAGTTGTTCCTTCTACCGAGCTGTTGTTCTTAACAGCATAAAGTATGGCATTTTGTTCAGCATGTATAGCCAAAGAGCAACTTCCCTTTGAATCACTTTCACAACCAGTTTCAGGCCATTTTTCATCGCAGTTATGGGTGCCTGGCGGAGGCCCATTATAACCAATAGAAATGATTCGTGTGTCTTTGGTTAGTACTGCCCCTACATGTCGTTTGATACAATGTGATTTGCTGGCCAAATTGACCGCCAATTCCATAAAGAGTTGATCAAACGATGTCTTTTCCATTGAGAGTACGGGGAGTAGCTACAAGTGTGCTTGCAAAAGAATGATGAATATGTAAGCAAGGTATATTAAAAGAGATCCTTGGCGATACTTTCGGGATCTCTTTGAAAAGCAGTTTATCCTAACAAAATTCTTCGTAAATCTGCTCTAAATGTTCTGCAATCATTTTCGCAGGTCTTCCTTCGATATGATGTCGTTCGATCATATGTACTAATTCACCATCTTTAAACAAGGCAATAGCTGGAGAAGAGGGTGGGTAGGGAAGGGTATACTCTCTCATTTTAGCAACCGCTTCGATATCAGCACCGGCAAATACGGTAGTGAGTTCTGCTGGTTTCTTGGTGCTCGCATCAAGTGACATGGCCACACCGGGTCTGGCGGCGCCGGCTGCACAACCACACACAGAGTTGATCATCACCAAGGAAGTGCCTTTATGTTCTTTCATGAACGCATCTACGGCCTCAGCCGTTTTTAACTCATTAAAGCCGATACTGGTAAGTTCTTCGCGCATGGGCGATACTAAATGTTCTGGATACATATTATTTTCAGTTTATATTGATTTACAAAAATCCTAGTTCAAGTTGTGCCGCCTCGGACATCATCTCTGCAACGTAAGGAGGTTCAAAAGTTACCTCAACATTGACGTCATTAACTTCTTCTACTTCTTTTATTCTCATTTCAATTTCTCCAGGTATTTCTTCAGCGCTCGGGCATGCTGGGGAGGTTAAAGTCATGAGGACATGGACATTATTCACGGGAAAAATATTGATTTCGTAGATCAATCCTAATTCGTAGACATCTACAGGAATTTCAGGGTCATATACCAATTTGATGGCATCAACTATTTTTTCTTTAAGAGCATTTTGCGCATCTGTATTCTCTTTTTTATTCACAGGGTCACTCATTTTTTGTCTTTTATGTTGATGGCTAAGGCATACAATTTCATTTGTTTAATCATGGCTGAAAATCCATTTGACCTTTGACTACCTATAAATCTACCCATTCCTATCTTATCAGGAAAATAAATGTCCCCATTTAATATTTCCTCTGCACGATGACCCGAAAGTACCCTCACCAATAGGCTGACTAGTCCTTTGGTAACTACGGTATTTGAATCGGCATGAAAAATTACTTGTTGATCTTCTTCTTGTGCAAATAACCAAACTTTTGACTGACATCCTTTGACAATAAAATCATCATTTTTATTATTTTTGGGAAAGGGCGCCAATTGATCTCCCAGTTCAATGAGGTAATTGATGGACATTTCTAAATCACCATCAAGTAATCCAAACTCTTCAATTATTTCTTCCTGGCGAACCTTAATATTCATTTATCTTAGTTTTTTAATGAGGTTACTCAATGATGATACAAATTGATCCACTTCTTCAAAAGTATTATAAATCGCAAAAGAGGCCCGTGCGGTACCTTCTACTTTAAATCTGTCCATTAGAGGTTGCGTACAATGATGTCCCGTTCGAATGGCGATACCTTTGGCATCTAATAAGACACCCAAATCAAATGGATGTACTCCCTCAAAATTAAACGAAATTACAGAAGCCTTTTCTGAAGCGGTACCCATAGGTTGAAACCCTTCAATTTCACTCAGCTGAGTAGTGGCTCTCAACAAAAGCGCATTTTCATGATGGCTGATTTGGCCTAAACCAATACTTTGTACGAATTCAATGGCTTTATTGAGAGCTGTGACACCTGCGATATTAGGGGTACCTGCTTCAAATTTGAAGGGAATTTCGTTGTAGGTTGTTTGCGTGAAACTTACCTCTTTAATCATCTCACCTCCTCCTTGATAGGGTGGTATGGCCTCTAATAGAGATCTTTTCCCGTAAAGGACACCAACTCCGGTCGGTCCATACATTTTATGTCCAGAAAAAGCATAAAAATCGCAATTTAATGATTTGACGTCAATCTTATTGTGCGGTGTTGCTTGGGCACCATCTATCAGCACTTTTGCGCCCCATTTATGTGCTGCTGCAATGACTTCTTTCACAGGATTAATGGTTCCTAATGTATTAGAAATATGCACCATTGATACAATCTTGGTACGCTCTGAGAGTAGATTCAAAAACTCTTCAAAGATGAGTTCTCCCTTATCATTGATAGGCATAATTTTCAAAACAGCTTTGGTCTTCTCACAAATGAGTTGCCATGGAACAATATTAGAATGATGTTCCATACACGAGATCAATACTTCATCACCTGGTTTCAGTAGATATCCACCTAAGGAATATGCCACCAAATTGATGCTGTCTGTGCAGCCTTTGGTAAAGATGATTTCCTCAGACTCGTTGGCATTGATAAACTGGGCAACCGATTTTCTGGTATTTTCATAGGCTGTCGTAGCCCGCTCAGCCATGGTATGAATGCCTCTATGAATATTTGCGTTGTCCTCAGTATAATATCTATTGATTTCAGAGATAACAGCAAGAGGTTTCTGTGTAGTGGCCGCATTATCCAAATAAATCAGAGGATTGCCATTCACCGATTGATCTAAAATAGGAAACTGTTTTCTGAGTGTAGTTAGGTCAAGTTGGTCTTTCAAGGTCAATGTCATCCGATCAATCGTTTTCTAATAAGTGTATCAATTTCTTCCTTTATAAATTCAAAAGGGAGATATTCTAAAGACTGTTTTGCGAAAGCGATGAGAATAAGTGCTTTGGCTTGATTTTTTCCTATGCCTCGGGCTCTTAAGTAAAAAAGTGCCTCTTCATCCATTTGTCCGACAGTGCATCCGTGTGAACATTTTACATCATCTGCCCAAATTTCAAGTTGAGGTTTGGTATAAATACTTGCCGCATCAGAGAGGTTTATATTTTGATTAGACTGAAAAGCATTGGTCTTCTGTGCTTCAGGTCTTACAAAAATCTTACCATTGAAAACGGCCCGTGAATTTTCATCTAGTATGCCTTTGTAAAGTTCATTACTGTAGGAGTGGGGCTGGGTATGATTCACTGCCGTGTGATTGTCAACATGGGTGTGACCAGTAATTAGATAAAGGCCATGCATGTGCGACTCACAATGCTCACCCAATTGGTTTATGCTCAGGTTGTTTCTAATTAATCCTCCTGCAAAGGAGTAAACATTACTGTTAAACTTACTTTGGGTGTCTTGGTTTACTTCGAGATTATAAACCTGAAAAACATGTTTCTTGTAATTTTGAATTTTTGTTATGTTTACTTCAGCATTGGCTTTTAGATCTACCAAAACCTTTTTATTGATAAAGACGGGATGAATTCCTGTGCTGATGGTTTTTTCGAGAATCTGAATGTGTGTATTTGAATGCGCAGTGATCTGAATGTTTGGATTACCAAATACTTGGCCCTGCTCGCTATCGTAAAAATAATAAATGAAAAATGGTTGAGGCCTATAGTTTTCACGCACCTCAATGTTTAAACTATCTTCACAAAATGCCACGTTGAGTGCATCAAAAACATCCTTGAAGGGCTGCTCTGAATCCGTTGCTAGTTGATAGCAAACATCATTGAGTAGTTCCGATCGGGCAGGCACGTAGTTTCCATTGAAAAATACCAAATGATTACCTTTTAATTTGTAAAAATGATCTTCAAAATGGATCGCAGTTGTCTTTGAGGCTGTAATTTTTTCAAAATCGAAATTTTTTTTCAAAATTCGATCGATGGGGGTATACTTATATTCTTCATTTTTTCGACTGGGAAAATTATGAAGTAATGCAAAATCTAGTGCAGATTTTCTATGGGACAACGAAGAAGACAAATAGGTCGTTTCATTTTTGTTAAATTGGTCTTGAATGCTATTAATCACAGTTGTATCCATCATAAAGTTAAATGGTCTCTAGGGATCCATGTTCAGCTTTGATCCAATCGTAACCTTTGTCCTCCAGTTCCATTGCCAAGGATTTGTCTCCGGTCTTTACAATTTTTCCGTCAAACAAGACATGGACAAAATCAGGTAGAATATAGTCAAGAAGTCGCTGGTAATGGGTAATGAGAATATTTGCATTGTCTTTTGACTTCAAACTGTTAACACCATTTGCCACAATTCTCAAGGCATCAATGTCTAATCCTGAATCCGTTTCATCAAGGATGGCTAGTTTAGGTTCGAGCATAGCCATTTGAAAAATTTCATTTCTTTTTTTCTCACCTCCGGAAAATCCTTCATTCAATGATCGACTGAGTAGGGCTTGATCGATCTCAACAAGTTTCATTTTGGACTTCATCAGTTTGAGAAAAGCAACCGCATCTAGGATTTTTTCACTTCGATGTTGACGAATTTGATTAATCGCAGTTTTTAAGAAGTTTGTAGTACTGACGCCCGGGATTTCAACGGGATATTGAAAGGCCAAAAAGATGCCCTCCCTTGCCCGTTCTTCAGCTTCTAAATCAAGGAGGTTTTTGTTTTCAAAAACAACACTGCCCTCCGTGATTTCATAACCATCTCTCCCCGCTAATACGGAGGCCAAGGTGCTTTTCCCAGACCCATTGGGACCCATTATTGCATGTACTTCCCCGGCTTTGACTTCTAAGTTGATGCCTTTAAGGATCTCTTTACCCTCGATATTTGCATGAAGATTTTTTATGGATATCATTTGATTTGTTCTACTGACTTGATATTTACTTTTATCCTACACTTCCCTCAAGGGAAAGTGCCAATAATTTCTGTGCTTCCACAGCAAATTCCATGGGAAGGTTGTTCATTACTTCCTTTGCAAATCCATTCACGATTAAGGCAAC
>CAJXAT010000102.1 GCA_913050055.1 uncultured Flammeovirgaceae bacterium
TAAGGTAGATGTTAGAGTCGTAGCTGCGACGAACAAAAATTTAAAAAATGAGATCACTAACGGTAATTTTAGAGAAGATTTATACCATCGACTGAGTGTTATTTTGATCGAAGTTCCTTCTCTCAGAGATCGTTCTAAGGATATTATTATGTTAACTGATTACTTTTTAAAAGAAGTTTGCAGGGCTTATGGCGTAGCTTTGAAAGTGATGAAGCCTGACGCACGTCAAATTTTGAACCAATATATGTGGCCGGGAAATATACGGGAGTTAAGGAATGTTATTGAACGGTTAGTAATTCTTTGCGAAAATGAAATTTCAGCCAAAGATATTAATTATCATACTAACTTGAAAAAGCTTATTAAGCCTTAGAAACCTTTACGTCAACCACATCTACTGTATCTACCACTTTTGAATACGTAGGGCATAATTTTTGCGTACAAGCACCCATTACGGCCAGAATAAAACTTATCGATAAAATTTTTTTCATAACTTCAAGCATTTATATTGTGAAGTTATCTTTTTTTTTATCAAAATCCATTTTTTAACTTCAAATTTATCTTGATATCCTGATTTTTTATCATATGCTACTTGAGTTAGAATAATTGGTTACAACCTCTTATTTCACTATCGTCAAAACGACCCATTACTTTAAATTTATAGTCATCCACTTTTCTACCCAGGTCTTTGGTTTCAATAAAGGCACAAGTACTGATATTGGCTAAATCAATGATATTGATACCTCCTGTAATATCTTTTTTGATAAAAGTAAAAGGATCATTGATGTCTCGAATCAAACATTTTGCCCATGCAGGAAACATTAAGTTTCCATTTTCCTTTGCATAGGCTTGTGAATAGAGTTCGGTCATTCCATATTCTGTAAATAGGTTTTTAGGATGGAATCCTAGATTTATCATATGATACAGTTGTTCTCTAACTATTTCTTTTTTCCGACCTTTCATTCCTCCTGTTTCCATTATAGATAAGTTTTTACTGCTCGGTTTTTTAGCTGCAAAGTCCAATAATGCATAACTCACACCAATCAGAGTTTTTTTTGTGACATCATTGAATATATGACCCATATTATGGTCCTCTATATTGATGTATCTTGATCCATTTTGAGCATGAGTAAGGAAGTGATTTACCATTTCGATCAGAGAAGAATGACCCTGTTCTAAATAGGAGGGAAGAAGGGCTAGAATGATTTGTTGATCTAATGGACCAAAAAATATCTCAAACGCTTTTTTGGTCATTTTGTGGAAAAAGTCAAGGTCACGCACCAAATTTTTGCTTTTTTCCCCTTGCGTGGTGCCACTAGAAATAAATACTTTTTCAGGGTTCCATTGCTCTGATTTTATTTCATTCTTTTTGAAAAATTCAATAGGTAAAAACGGAATATCCTCTATCTGCAGAATTTTACTCTTTTCTATTTTTAAATAGGAACAATAGGACCGGTAAATTTCGTTAGTATGGTACTGATAATCAAACAATGCGAGACTTCGGTCGCTGAAGTTATCGTCTGTAATATCTAAAATGGTATTTTTGAATTCTTGATAAAAACTCATTTAATGAATTAATTCTTCAGTTATAACAAAACGTAAAGATAGAATTACCTTCGATTAAATAAGTAAATACCTTTACTTTTGCCTGTATAAAATGTTAAATACTATACTCAAATATTCTGGTTATTGCCTGGCTTCAATCTCATTACTTTGCTGTTATGATGCTCCGTATTTTCCTGAAGAGCCAGCGATTTCTTTCAATCAGATTGAGTTTGTAGAGGTAGATGGTTCTGCTGATAGTTTGATTTTGACTTTTAATTTTGAAGATGGAGATGGGGATTTAGGCCTTGCTATTGATGAAGTTTATCCACCTTATCACATTTTTAATTATGTTGTCGAGGAGGTTGATTCAGAATATTATTTGATAAGATATGGTCAATTGAATTTCAATGAACCCCTTATTTTGGCAACTTCCTATGACGGTGAAGTGATTTTATCAGGTAATTATGACTTTGATCAAACATTACCAGAATATGGTTGTTCAGACTATCTAGTTACCACTGATTTGGATACGGATGAAGCGGATACTTTTTTAATTAAAAAAAATATATTCAATAAAAATATTTATGTCAATTTTTACAAAAAAATAAGAGGAGTCTATCAGTTAATTAATGATGATTTTAGTCAAGGGGGCTGTGTTGAATTTTTTAATTCACGGATTCCTGTTTTTGATCAGGAAAATATTGGAAAATCATTGAAGGGAGAGGTTTCTTTTGCGATGCTGTCTCAAGGATTTCAACAAACATTTCGAAACGATTCGATAAAAATGAGGTTTTATATTTATGATCGAAATTTAAACAAAAGCAATATAGCTGAGACCCCAGACTTTGTGTTGATAAACATTACTAAAAATTAGCTTAAAGGTCAGGATACTTATTAGGATCTTTATCATTCATTATTTTATAAACTACCTCAGTAATTTCTTCGGCATTGGGTTTCGAAAAATAATCCCCATCACTTCCATAGGTTGGTCTATGATTTTTTGCAGTTAAAGTTTTAGGTGATGCATCAAGCCATTGATACCCCTCGTCTCTCTCCAGTACTTTTTGCATCATGAAGGCAGAGGCACCTCCTGGGACATCTTCATCAAGAAATAAAACAGCATTGGTTTTTTGTAGTGACTTTACAATGGTCTTTGAAAGATCAAAAGGGAGTAGGGATTGAACATCAATTACTTCTATAAATATTCCTATTTCAGTGAGTTCGGCGGCGACCTCCAATGCGATCCGACACATAGAGCCATAAGTCACTACCGTTAAGTCCTCTCCTTCTTGTAATATTTCAGGGAGGCCCAATGGGGTTTTTATTTCGAATAAATTATCTGGAATTTTTTCTTTGAGGCGATAACCGTTGAGGGTTTCAACGATAATTGCCGGGTCATCTGAAGCCAGGAACGTATTATAAAATCCAACGGCTTGCGTCATATTTCTAGGCACCGCAATATGAATACCTCTCACGGCATTCAAAATCATTCCCATAGGAGACCCAGAATGCCACATTCCTTCGAGCCGGTGTCCTCGCGTTCTTATAATGAGGGGTGCTTTTTGACCTCCTTTCGTACGGTGATGTGTGGTTGCCAGATCATCAGATAATATTTGGATAGAATAAAGTAAATAGTCCAAGTATTGAATTTCTGCAATAGGCCTTAGGCCGCGCAAGGCCGCACCAATCCCTTTACCTATGATCGCACTTTCCCGAATGCCCGTATCAATGACCCGCAGATCTCCGTATTTTTCTTGCATTCCTGCAAACCCTTGATTCACATCTCCTATTTTACCTACATCTTCACCGAGCGCGATAACCAAGGGATTATTTGATAAGTGGTGATCAAAACAAATATTGAGTATTTTCCTCCCATCTACCCATTGGGCTTCGTTATCATAGATTGGTTCGATCCCTTTAATATTTAAGGCGGAATCTTTAGATTCACTTGTCAAATGTGAACTGTAGTCCTGGTAATATTTATCTTTTTTTGTTGCCAACCAATTTTTAAGGTCTTCTTTATTTACGTCTTCATACTTCCCTAAAGCCCGAATAATGAGTGTACACGCTTTGACGATATCTAATTTTAAAGGGGAAGCATTTTCCTTGAGGTCATTGTAAATATTGGTGAGTTCTATTTTATGCTGGGACGCATTGATCATTTTTCGAATCAGCGCTAAGGCTTGTTTTTGATCTGATTTAATTTCCTGAGAATAATTGGACGAAGCAGTATTGCGTGCATTTTTAACAGCTATTTTCGCTTCTTTTTCAATTTCCAATAGCTGGACTTCATCAGCAATTTTTTCGGTAAGGATCCACTCTCTCATTTTTAGGTTACAATCAAATTCCCTCTCCCAATGTAAACGATCATGTGATTTATAGCGTTCATGAGAACCTGAAGTGGAGTGTCCTTGGGGTTGAGTGAGCTCTGTGATATGGACCAAACAAGGCACATGGTTCTTTCGGGCAAGGGAAGTAGCTTTTTCAAAAACAGCAGACATTTCTGAATAATTCCAACCTCGAGCAACCAAGATTTCAATACCATTAGTACCCTTCTCACGTTGAAAGCCATTCATTACTTTTGAAATACTTTCTTTGATAGTGTGAAGACTATTGGGCACGGAAATACCATATCCGTCATCCCAAACTGCCAAAACCATAGGTATTTGTAGAATTCCTGCCGCATTCATGATTTCAAAAAAGTGACCTTCAGAAGTGGACGCATTTCCTATGGTACCAAAAGCTACCTCGTTCCCATTATTTGAGAAATGAGAAAATTCGTCGAGCTTTTTGTTCTTTCTGAACAATTTAGAAGCAAAACCAAGACCCAGTAAGCGAGGCATTTGCGAGGCTGTGGGCGAAATGTCAGAACTTGAATTTATTTGAGTTGTCAAATTTTTCCATTGGCCTGAGGGATCAAGAGAACGCGTACCATAATGGCTGTTCATCATGCGTCCTCCAGAAGAGGGCTCATATTGTACGTCTGCGTGAGCATAAAGTTGAGCAAAGAACTGTTCAGGTGTCAATAGGCCCAGCGCCATCATTAAGGTTTGATCGCGATAATAACCCGATCGCCAATCTCCTTTTTTAAACATTTTAGAAAAAACTATTTGAGCAACTTCTTTTCCATCACCAAATATGCCAAATTTGGCTTTCCCCATGAATACTTCTTTTCTTCCGAGTAAACTAATCTCTCTACTTTGAACAGCTAGATGATAATCTGTTAAGATTTTTTCTTTGGGAGAAATTACTGTTTTGTCTGGGTTTACACTCATATTAGCCTCGAGCAAAGGAGTACCTTTGATACATGCGAAGATAATAAGAAATCACTATATCTGGATGATTAATGGTTAGCCAGATTTTTTTTGCAAAAAAAATATGAGCTTCAAACAAAATTAAGAATCAATTTTAATTAATAAATCCATATAAAATAGATGTGAATTCTCATTCTTCATTTTGTTTATTCCTCCAAAAAAAATAAATAAAAAGCGCTATTTCTTATTTTGAATTACCCACTTATATTTACTCTAAAATCGACATGTTTTAAATGGTGTAATCATGATAATTGGGATTCCCTCCGAGATAAAAAATAATGAAAGCAGAGTGGCTTTGACTCCTAGTGGAGCGAAAGAATTAAGTAAAAAAGGGCATCAGGTTTATGTTCAGTCTGACGCAGGCATAGGCAGTGGATTTTTGGATAAAGATTATCTTCATGCGGGAGCAAAAATACTGTCTCACCCGTCAGAAATTTATAAAATTGCTGAAATGATCATGAAGGTCAAGGAACCCATTGAATCAGAATATACCTTGATTCAAAAAGGGCAATTGGTATTTACCTATTTTCATTTTGCCTCCTCAAAGCCATTGACTGATGCCATGATGGCAAATCGATCAGTTTGTCTCTCTTATGAAACGGTAGAGAGAGCGGATAAGTCCTTGCCCTTACTCATTCCCATGTCAGAAGTGGCTGGTAGAATGTCTATACAGGAGGGAGCCAAATATTTGGAAAAGCCTTTCAAAGGTAAGGGCGTTCTCTTGGGAGGTGTGCCTGGTGTTCCGCCTGCCAAAGTCCTGATTTTGGGAGGAGGTATTGTAGGAATGAATGCGGCCAAGATGGCGGCGGGTATGGGTGCAGATGTCACCATTATGGATGTGAACTTGTCTCGCTTAAGATATTTAGATGAGATCATGCCAGCCAATGTGAATACGTGTATGAGTAGTGAATATAATATCCGAAATTTAATTGGGATATGTGATCTCATCATAGGAGGCGTCCTGATTCCAGGAGCCAAAGCACCTCATCTTATTACAGAGGATATGCTCAAGGATATGCAACCGGGAACGGTATTGGTTGATGTAGCGGTTGATCAAGGAGGATGCATAGCCACTTGTAAGCCGACCACCCATAAAGATCCAACCTATATCATTGATGATGTCGTACATTATTGCGTGGCTAATATGCCAGGAGCTGTTCCTTATACTTCTACTTTAGCATTGACCAACGCAACCTTACCCTATGCCCTATTAATGGCTGATTTGGGATGGAGGAAAGGTTGTAATTCAAATGAGGAATTAAAAAGGGGTCTAAACATCATTGATGGAAAAATTGTTTATCCTGGAGTGGCGGATGCTTTTGGTTATGAACTGAGCGCTTTAGATCTATTTGTCTAACAAAAATTCGGAAATTCTGAGAGTTGCTCATAAGTGCTACCAATGGGATTTTTTTCCCATACATAATGTTTCATTCCATTGGTAATGGCTAGATACTGGGCATCTAATGCAGCGTTGTAGCCACTGATCTGTTGGAGGGTAGCCGCCGATAGTTTAACAGTGGGGGCCTTACATTCAACCAAAAGATAGATGGCACCTTTTCGGTCATATATGTGAATGTCGGTCCTTCTCTGTTGTTGTAAATACTGGTGACCTTTTTCAATGTTGATTAAGGCTTTAGGGTAATCAAGGTTTTGTGTGAGTAAATGCAAAAAATGCTGGCGCACCCATTCCTCTGGAGTAAGCATAAGCTCTTTTTTACGGATTTCATCCTTAATGTAGGCCACATCATCTCGCCAAAGAAGTGTTGGATTTATTTCCGGAAGATTAAGTTTAGGAAGTTTGAGATTTTTCATCTGGCATTTTAACAAAAACAAGAAAAGCCAATCCAATGATAAAAAACAACCCTAAGGCTAAGGTACTATTTCTCATACTTCCTGTAATTTGCTCGACCAGACCGTAAGTAAAGGTGCCTAATACGACACTGATGTAAAAGGTGACATCATAAAACGAGAAATAAGAAGTGTGATCATCAGAATGAGTGGATGGAATGAGCTTTGAGAACGTCGCCCTTGATAAGGATTGGATACCGCCCATGACCAAACCAACCGACGCGGTAATGATGTAAAATTGATATATGGTAGTAACCGTATATCCATAAAGACAGATGCCTATCCAAATTAAAATCATACTGACGAGTGAGAATATATTACCCTTATATTCGGAAAGTCGAGCAAAGAGGGTAGCACCTAAAATTGCAATGAACTGAATGATGATGATGGCTGGAATAAGTTGGGCTGCACTAAGGGCAAGCTCCTTCGTGCCAAATAATACAGCCAAGAGCATAATGGCTTGAACTCCCATGTTGTAGAAAAAATAGGAAATTAAAAAAGTTTTCATATTTTTTAAGTCTTTCAAATTCCAAAAAACTTTTTTCAGTTCTCGATATCCATTTCGAAGAATATCTCGATGTATTTTTCGATGAGAATGATTATTTGGCAGCCATTTAAAGGGAATTTGGGCGAATCCAATCCACCAAATACCTACCAGAATAAAAACGAATCGCGTGGCTTTACCGACATCTGAAAATCCAAATAGCTCATACTTTTGGGTAATTAAAATACTTATCAAGAGCAGTACAACGCTTCCCGCGTAACCATAGGAATAACCTTTGGCACTGATCCGGTCAGTCATGTTTTTTGGGGCTATTTCAGGAAGATAAGCATCATAAAAAACCAATCCAGAACTGTATCCAATGGAGGCCAATACCACACAAAAGATACCCCATTCAAGGGCATTCTCATCTGTAAAAAAAACCAATCCGACACAGGAAAAGGCACCTAAATAGGTGAAAATTTTTAAATATTTTTTTTTGTTACCTGTATAATCTGCAACGCCTGATAATATGGGGAGTAACAAGGCTGAAATTAAATAGGATAGTGAAATAGCATAACTATATAGCACAGAGTTAACCATTTCGAATCCAAAAAAGTCAACTTTATCTTCGTTATTTACACTCGTAATCGCCGTATAATAGATCGGGAAAATCGCTGTGTTGATCACAAGGTTGTATACCGAATTTGCGAGATCGTAAGTGCACCAAGCTCGGATGACACCATTTATTTTTTTCATGTTACCACTAATTTAACCAATTATGGTTTATTGCAAGCCATTAAGAGGAGGTGTAGTCCTAACTATTCAACAGAACTTACATAATTAGGGTTGTTTGAGTAGATACTTAAACAGTAGGAACAGAATCACAAAGCAATCCTTTATCGAGATTAAATGACTTTCGATGTTTTGATCTTGTGGATCATCCAATCAATCCATTCTTTTATGACTTCTTTTTGTTCCAAGTCATTGTGCGCTTCATGAAAAACACCCTCCCATAATTTCCATTTGATATAATCTTGGTTGTCAAGGGCCAACTTCATAGTAGCTTTGTAATCAATGATGGCATCTGACTGACCATGAAAAACAAAGCCACTTAATTTAATTTCACTTTGATGTTCCATAAGGTATGATGCGCCAAAGTTAATAGCAGAAAACAAACCTGCAGAGATTTTAAAATTAACCAAAGGATCATTGTCGTATAGCTTTGAGACTTCGGGATCTTTGCTTAGATGTAAACTATTGAGCCCATTGGACTGTCTCATTTTTGGCCCAATTCGCGCCATTAGTTTACCTAATTGTTCTTTCCAGCGAGGGGGCTTAAAGGCCAATTTAATCCAAGGAGCAGAAACTATGAAGCCCGATAACTCCTTGGATTTATCTCTAATTACATAATTAAGTACGAGATTTCCACCCATACTATGGCCGAAAAGAAACAAAGGTAAATACAGATGTTCAGCTCGAACTATTTTTAAAAATTCTTCAATGTCATTAATTAGACTTATCATATCAGGCGCATGACCTTTTAAGCCTCCTGATTTTCCATGGCCTCGAAGATCCACACCATATACATTGAATTTTGAAGCATTTAGTGACTGCATCACGTGTCGATATCTACCGATATGCTCGCCAAAGCCATGAATAATACAAACCATACCGATAGGGTGCTCTACCGTCATAGATTCGACATACAAGTTGATACCGTCGCGTGTTGATACCCTCAAGGGTTCCATCTTAATTATTTTTTAATCAAAGAGGTTGTTGTTCAAAAGGACTTTCATGGGAGCAATAAAATTTTATTAATTTATAGCAATTAATCTGTAATCACCACTTTATCCATCACGTCACCTTCCTTAATCATATCGATGACGGTTAAACCTTCAATCACTTTACCAAAACAAGTATGTTTTCTATCGAGGTGGGCCGTATTGGTTCGACTGTGGCAGACGAAAAATTGTGAGCCACCTGTGTTTTTCCCAGCATGAGCCATCGAGAGGACACCTTTATCATGATGTTGGTTATTTCCTGATAACTCACAATCAATGGCATATCCCGGTCCTCCTGAGCCAGTGCCGTCTGGACAGCCACCCTGAATGACGAAATTTTGCTTGGTGAGACCAGCGGTAAGGTCCGTGCGTCCCTCGAACACAACCTTCTTGAGGCCGTGGTAGGCGCCAACAAACGCCTGCGCGCACGCAAACCTGCAGCCATCCTTACCCTTGTCGACTGCCCCGAGCAGCTGATAGGCC
>CAJXAT010000103.1 GCA_913050055.1 uncultured Flammeovirgaceae bacterium
CCCTAAATACAATTTGCAGCTATGCGTGATTTAAAATATTTATTTGCCTATAGTATCCCGCTGAGTACTTTTTTTTCAATTTATTTTCAGGGCATGTGGGCGTACAGCTCGGTTTTTTATGCTTTTGTGATCATTCCTTTTTTGGAATTTTGGTTGAAGCAGTCCAATACCGTTTATTCTGACCAAGAAAAGGAAGACAGAATCAAAAAGAAACTTTTTGATTTGATGCTTTATCTCAATTTCCCTATTGTTTTTGGCTTGCTCGTATATGGTCTGGTAACCTTGCATCAAGATGCTTTGTGGACGTATGAACGGATAGGAATATTGTCTTCTTTGGGGATTTTGTTAGCCACTAATGGGATCAACGTTGCTCACGAACTGGGCCATCGATCATCAAGATTTGAACGCACCTTATCCAAACTGCTTTACATGCCTTGCTTGTACATGCATTTTTTTCTTGAGCACAACTATGGCCATCATAAACATATGGCCACACCCGATGATCCGGCTACGGCAAAATACAATCAACCGCTCTATTCTTTTTGGATCAGTTCGGTGATCAACCAATATAAAAATGCGTGGAACATTCAATTCGGTTTTCTGGCCAAAAAACAAAAATCATTCTTTTCTTTTGACAATGACATGCTGTTTTATTTACTGTTTCAGGGGCTCTATTTAGGTTTGATTTTTGCCTACTTGGGTACCGATGGCTTACTTATGGGTCTGATCGTGGGGATCAGTTCTTTTTTGTTTTTAGAAACGATCAACTACATCGAGCATTATGGCTTGCGACGGATCCTGTTGCCTTCTGGAAAATATGAGCGGATCACAGCCCTTCACTCCTGGAATTCAAATCACATCATGGGGCGCATTGTTTTATATGAACTGACCCGACACAGTGATCATCATTTCAAGTCAAATAAAAAGTATCAAGTATTAGAGCATAAAAAAGAAAGTCCACAGCTTCCCTTTGGTTACCCTGCAGCCATGCTTTTGGCATTGGTTCCTCCAATGTGGTTTCGAGTGATGAACAGTAGAATCCCTCCCCAAATGTTGCCTGATGGCAGTATTTAAAAAATACAATTAAGTGCCTTTGATAAAATAAACTAATGGAAATTAGCTGAAGAAATTTTGTAAAAGTCATCTTTCAGAGTAAATAAAGAACTGTTTTTCATATATAATTAGATTTTAATATATTTGATTATTACATCTAAAAACAACCAACTATGAAAAAACTACTTATTTTATTTACTATTCTGTTCCAGGTCAATGTCGTCTTCGGTCAAAACATTGCCCTTGAATTTTCTTTTATAGACGCCCAAAATCCAGGAGTTTACGACGATCATTTAAATACCTATTTCCAAGGATATAATCAAAAGCTGATCGATGACGGACAAATAATGGGCTGGCATGTTTGGAAGGTCATCAATGGCCCTCAAGAGCCCTTTACCCATGTGGTCGTTTCTATTTATGATTTAGATAAAATGGATGATGATTATACTTCAGACACTTGGGCAGAGCGGATGCCAAATATCACGCAAAGTCACAGAGAAATGATCGGGCAAAGTATTGGAGAGAACCGAAAAATTGTCGGAACGACTACCGTAGTCAATGTCGCCGAGGTTTTACAAAAAGGAGTCACTGAATATCCTGATGTTGTGGTGCTGAATTTAATGAAAGCCAAGCAAGGGAAATATAAATCCTATGAAGACTTAGAAAAATCGTTGACACCTTCAATCCCTGACAATGCTGCCCGAAAAGGATGGAGTTTGGCCAAAAGAATTGACCGAATAGGGACAGAAATGTCTTGGACTCATTTTACAGTAGATTGGTATGATACCTATTCTGATTATCTCAAAGAAGCTTCACAACCTTCAAAAGATGCCGATAAAGCTTATGAAAAAATGATGAAATTGAGAGATTTAACGGATCGGGTCGTTTTAGAAAAATTCATCTTTTTAAACAAATAAACTTAAGCTACTCTAGATCCCTCGTCAAGCTTAAAATGAATTACTTGGACGGAGTCTTAAATCCTCAATGGGCATAAGACAAGCGGGGTGTCTCCTTAAAGGAGGAAGGAGTAGCTCTTTTTTAATCAAACCACTTAATTAAAACCAAATGAAAAATCTATTTTATCTATTTTTTATTAGTTTGATTGCCCTTTCTTGCAATCAAAAATCACCAGAAGCGCAAACGTCTGAGGCAGAAACACCTAGTCTTTATATAGAATGGTATGGAGATAACGAGGTCGCCAATGAAATGGTAACTCGTGGAATGGAACATGTTATGAATGTTGAATTCGACAAGGCATTTGTGTTTTTTGAGGCTGCCACGCAGCTTGACAGCACCTTGTTTGGACCACATGTAATGTTGGCCCAATTTTCTAATGCAGATTCTGAAAATCAAGAATTTCACTATGCAAGAGCCAAAGTCTTGGCAGCTGACAAAAACGTCAACTCAAAATTATTTGTTTCCCTTTTGGATGAAAAAAATGAGAAAGGAAAGCGGCAAGTTTGGGGTGCTGACAATCATCTAATTTGGAAAAAAATGTATGAAAATGAGCCTAGAGGGAGATTCATGAGGTTCTGGTACACTTTTGGGATGGCAGCGGAAGAAGGAGCAGAAGATGCGTTACTCAAAATGTTGGGAGATTTCAAAAGTGAAGGGAGTAACTACGGCCCAGTGTTGAATAATCTAGGATATTTCTACATGAAAAATGGAAACATGGACAAAGCCAAAGAATATTTTGAAAGGTATTGCCAAATTCGGCCCAATGGGTATAATTCTCATGACTCTATGGGAGAGTATTATTTTAATAATAGGGATTATGAAAATTCGCTACTACATTATCAAATGGCTTTGGACAACTACCCAGCAGCGAGTAATGCCAAAACAATGATTGCCGAGATTACGGCTTTAATGAAATAAATAATAGTGGAACTATTTGATAAATCAAGGGGTTCGTTGGAAAAAAAAGAAAGCCCTTCAATAGGAGGGCTTTCTTTTGATACTGAATATTAATAGACCCTTATTCATCAGCAAAGTACAAAGTGTTGGATTCTCAAATATTACTTTGAAAAAATTAAATAAAATCAGTGAAAGAAATCGAAAATTTAATAAGTTCAGTAGTAAAACATTAATACAATGGCAGAAGAAAAAGAGCATTTCCAGTTGGATAAAAAGTGGCTGGGGAAAGGTCAGATCATCAGTTGCATCATCAATCAGGAGGGTTATATGATTGCGTTGGCCTATGATCATGATAAAGTGGTAGGGTACAACATTCGCTGGCTTGAAAAAGAAGAATCCTCATGGATGGAGGAAGGCCTTTTTAATGTCCCCTCAGAAAGTCCTTTACCTCCTTGGGTTATCTTGGAGACCAAACAGACAGATCATTTCATCATCAATGAAGCTTGGTTGGGACGCAGATTGCTACTTACCTACCAGACCAAAGACGGGAAGGCACAATCTTATAACCACGATAAATACTATCTCAATCATAAAGAATTAATCACCAACCATAAAGATTGGGATGCGACCAGGACATTTAGCGATCCCAATAAGGGGCCAATACCTAAGCTGAAAAAATGAGATAAATAATCAAATTATTTCAGTGACCACGGCTTCTTTTTTTCTTTTAACAAAAAAAGGACACCAATCCTTTTACAAGTCCCTTTCGGCGGCGTTGATATAAGCGTACCATCATTTAATATGGTTCTTGCTTGTCCATCCAAGACACCACTTGTTTTTGATGTATT
The DNA here is from genome assembly GCA_913050055.1 of uncultured Flammeovirgaceae bacterium. Taxonomy (GTDB): domain Bacteria; phylum Bacteroidota; class Bacteroidia; order Cytophagales; family Cyclobacteriaceae; genus UBA4465. Next base: position 3,756 of record CAJXAT010000103.1, read on the forward strand.
GATAGAGCAAACCTTGAAGGTAATATAAACACTGCCATAGCCACTTATTTGGCCTTTAAATTAATATCTGAAAACCTATCCTCTGGATGGATAGACACAACATCAAGTATACCACCTCTCTTTAGGCTTGGATAAATCTTGGGGCCATAAATCGGTGATGAAAAATAATGAATTAAAAAGAATTAACAAAGTATTTGGACGACTCCCATCATGAGAAAAAATATTAAAAAGGGATTATAACTTAATTTTATAGACTGCATATTTAGAGGGTAAAACTCACTTTTTAAAATGAAAATGGAACGATATCCTTTGCCTGACTAATTTCATATTACATCCAATCCTTTTTATATTTAATCTTATTCATTAAAAAGCAATTAAACATGAAAAAAACCATAATTATATTATTTATACTATTTATAGAGAGCTCTGTATTTGCTCAAACTAAGCCATACGATATTGTCTTTGTAAAGGCAAATGATATTGCCGCTTACGACCAATATTTAGAAGAGCAATTTTCAAAAATACATCAAAAGAGAATTGACGAGGGGATGTATGAAAGTTCGTAGATAATCCAAAAGAAGATTTTACCCATATGATTACCTAGATATTGATAAATACAGTGAATCCATAAATCCATAATCCTATCTAGGTATAACCGATCGACAATGGCAGATTATGCAGCAAGATGTATCTGAGATTAGAACACTCCTGGGCCAAATGAAGTGGAATGATTTGGGTTCAGGGCGAAAAAAAGAGGTGGATTACCTTCCAGAGATCATCGTATTAAATTTCATGATGCTTAAAAATGATCAATGGGAAACTTATGAGCAGGCCGAGATCAATGCAACCAAGAGCATTGATAATGTTCGGTACGGGTAGGCTGGAATTTTCACAGAAGAATTGATGATTATGGTACAGACAATTATTTTTCACACGTTACAGTTGACTGGTTTGACCAATACAAAGATTATTTAACATTGGGAATGGGGCCCTTAACAGATGCCTCTAAAGAAAATCAGGACTGGAATGAGTTACGAGAGCTTAAGAAAAGAGTAGTGATGCAAAAACTCATCAGCTTGGGCAATTAATAGGTAAACTTAAAAAGGCCCACTATTTCTTCAATAAAGGGCTTTTCCTTTAAAGAGGCATCATTTTATATACTATAACCTTGGCTTGGCGAATTGATTCATCAGTACAATTTTACCCTCTACAATCATAAACGCTTCCATATATAGTTCAGAAGTTTTTTTACCTTCTAGTGAGATGACATCTACTTGATCCCACAGGAGTACCCACTCATCGCCGTTATTACCAGTGACCGCTAAGTTGACTCCAACGCGATAATTTTCAAAGGTCACTTCTGAATAATCCGTTTCCATTACTTCATTAACCGCCGCAATACCATCGGTGGTAGAACCATCTGCATTCCGAAAAACTACGCTGTCCGAAAATAGGCCGTATACTTCGTCAAATTGTTTAGCAAGGATCAGTTCATGCATTTTTTGAACCAATAAAACATTTTCAGGATTACCCATCTCAAATTGGTCTAAATAGGTAGCTTCATAGATATATTCAGTAGTGTTTTTTATTAATTATTGTGAACACTTTCCATTATTTTGAAATGACAATCAGCTCTAAGCTCTCAGAACAGACAGTATGAGTCGGGAGGGATTGATCTGGAGTACTATTTAATTTTTTTGAAAAAAGTCCCCTTAAATTCAACGAGGGCTTTTGAAAACAAAATCTTATATTACGGTTACATGAAAAAGTTTTTGGCTAGAGAAATTCTTATCGGGACGGGGATTCTTGGAGCTTTAATTTTAGAGTATCTGGTCCTATCAGCTCTTTTTGGTTATGAAGTGAGTGATCGATACTTGGGCCTCTCTCTGCGGATTATTATGATATTGGTGTACGGGATCAGGCCCCTATTTATGGCGATTAGATGGAGCATAGGTGTATTGAAATCTAATGATATGTAGCGAATTTTTAAACTCGTAATCTATCATACATGATTGGATCGAACAAATTTACGCAGACGGAAAATAGACTGATCCAAAAGAAAAGTAAATTGTTTTAACCCTTTATAATGACTCTTTTTGGCTGATCCAGTTCATTTAAGTACAACCCATTTCCCGAAGAAGGATTCATGATGTTAAGGAATTTCAGGAATGATAAAAAAATCATCCCATAAGCCCCGACCTGCTGTAGAAACAAAAACGGCCAGAGCAATAATGAAAAGATTAGTTGCGATCGCTTCGGCATCATCTTTTCTTTGAATGTGCAAGTCGATGGCACCGATCGCGTTGTACACCGCACAAAGAGCGGCCAATGGAGTTAGCCAAGCGGCTATGTTTAATATTTTAGGGAGCATTAAACCAACACCAATCAAGGCTTCCACAACCCCAATGATTTTCATCTGGGTACTGGACAACGAATCTACCCAATCTGGGCGACCCCTTCTGAGGGTCTTAAATTGTTCTTTTGTAGTGGCTAATTTTAAAACTCCGGTAAAGAGCATGAGTCCCGCTAATATTCCTTGAAAAACCCAAATGCTAGTACCTATAACTTTTTGTTTTAAAAGTCAAAGATCATGGACCTAATCTATAACAGCATTCATATAGATCAAGAAAGGGAAAGCGCTTACAGATGGGTTGATAATGCTTTTCTTATGCTGCTCAAGGCTACAGGACTTATGCCCAAATAAAAGGTAATCATTTTTTGTGGACCCTTTTGCGTTATGTCAGAATAGGTTTCTATAAAATGGGTCTAGCGTTCCATTGCCGTGGCACTCATCAGCATTATAGCTCTTTTCTGAGTAGCAATGCGTTTTCCTAATTTGAGGGGCTGATATTTCGAGCTTAGTGTTCTTGTGTTCTATACGAAGGAAGTCTCAAGGGCTTCAATGTAAAGATCTGCGGCGTCAGTTGCTTCACAAGCATTTACCATTAACCATCCTTCTGGAGCGAACATAAAGACATGTTTTTTTCCTTTTTTATCAATAGAATAGCTACAGAGTAAACCTTTTTCAACGATGTATATTTTGGTATTTCAGTCACCTTTGTTTTGCAAAAGGCTTCCTTTTTTTATTTCTATGCTCATAGGAGTAGCATGCGCCGAGATGGATATCAATCTTTTTTAAAACCGTGGAGCTGTTGGTTTACAAAACTTTTAGGAAAGGTCTCGTCCTCGGGAAATCCCAAGGGGACTTTGCCACTGTCCTCAGGGATGTAATTGGTCTTAAACAGATAATCCCAGAGACTGAGGCTAATGGCGAAATTGACCCCTACTTTTCCGGTAGGAATTGTTTTTGCGTGGTGATACAAATGCATTACTGGGTTATTAAAGACGTATTTCAAGATGCCCCAAGTCAATTTAATATTGGCATGATTGAGGTGGCCTATGGTGATGGACATAAAATGTACGATGAAAGCTTGCTGAGGCTCAAAACCACCTAGAATCATTACGGCAAAAGTTTTGAGGGGTTTGTAAAGGATGTTTTCCATCCAATGATAACGCATGTGTGCGGCAAATCCCATTTCTTTGACACTGTGATGGACTTTATGAAACTGCCATAAAAAAGGATATTTATGTAATAATATGTGTGTGAACCACTGCACAAAATCTAAAACTACGAAGAATAAGAGCAATTGAGCCCATTGTGGAAGTGAGGCTAAATCTATCAAGGCTAGCTGTGTGAGTGGGATATTTAAATCATTAAAAAACACGGTGAATAACGCATAAAAACCACTGATCGCTATCGAAAAGGCAAAAAAGTTGAAAAACATATAAAACACATCTAACCAAAAGTCTTTTCGAATGATTGCTTGATGCTTGCGCCATGGAAAGGCTATTTCTAAACCCCAAACGAGCAATGATATAGTGATCACCCCCCAAAAATAATTTTGGAACCAAGGGACCTCACCGACAATCGATTTCCAAGTCCAATCCAAACTTCCATTAAAAGCATTTAAAAAAGCTTCGAGGTAAGGCGACATTTTGTTTTACGGATTAAAAAAATAGAACACTGAATAAAAATCATCAATGGAAAAACGAAATTATTTTGAATTTAGTTCAAATATAGTCACTGTGGCTTACAAACGAATGATTTTTTGAAAACAGGCTCAGTCAATTCAAAGCCAATGGATATTTTTCAAACACGAGTTAATCTGTGTTCTTTACATAAAATAAAAGGTTCATCTTGATTTTGGACTTAATTATGGGGATAGGGCGGTTCATTTATTTCAATTTTACCATCTTTGCAGTGCGATGCAAAAAGAAATTTCGAATTACAAAATTGGTTTATTGGGAGGAGGTCAGCTGGGACGCATGTTGCTACAGTCTGCCATGGATCTCAATCTTGAGGTTGCGATTATGGATGCAAATCCCAACGCGCCTTGTGCCCATCTAGTGCAACATTTCACAGTGGGGAAGTTGACGGATTACGAGGATGTCATCCGTTTTGGTCAGGATAAGGATTTGATTACGATCGAGATTGAAAATGTAAATATTGAAGCCCTAAAAGCATTAGAGGCTACCGGCGTCAAGGTTTATCCACAACCCCACATCATTGAGCTCATCCAAGATAAACGCAAGCAAAAGAATTTTTACCTATCTATGGGGATACCGACAGCCGATTTTGTATTGACAGAATCTAAGGCAGATGTACTAAATTATGTAGAAATGATACCTGCCGTACACAAGCTAGGAACAGAAGGTTATGACGGCCGTGGTGTTCAGATGATTAGAACCGCTGCCGATACCCATAAAGCTTTCGATCGGCCGGGTATTTTGGAAAAATGCATTGATTTTCAAACAGAAATCAGTGTCATCGTTGCGCGAAATGAACGAGGAGAGGTAGCGACGTATCCGTCAGTGGAATTGTCCTTTCACCCAGAGGCAAATCTTGTAGAATTTTTATTCTCACCTGCGGATATTACTGATGAGATTGAGGCGAAGGCACAAGCATTGGCTATTGAGGTGATAACTAAATTGGATATGATAGGATTATTGGCCGTTGAAATGTTTTTGACCCGAGAGGGTGAGTTGCTTGTAAACGAAGTAGCGCCCCGAACCCACAACAGCGGGCATCATACTATAGAGGCCAATCAAACCTCGCAATTTGAACAGCATTTAAGAGCAGTACTTAATTTGCCATTGGGAACTACCAAGATGTTGATTCCTGCAGCTATGGTTAATTTATTGGGAGCACCAAATTACACAGGGAATGCAATTTATGAGGGACTGTCTAAAGTGATGAAAATGCCAGGTGTGCATATTCATCTTTACGGGAAAAAAATAACAACCCCTTTCAGAAAGATGGGGCATATTACGATTACAAATGAAGAAATGTCTGTACTTAAAGTATTGGCTAATCAAGTAAAAAACATTTTAACAGTTAAAGCATGAGTAATTTAAAAGTAGGGATTATTATGGGTAGTCAATCGGATTTAAATGTAATGTCCGAAGCTGCAGAAATTTTGGAAAAATTGGGGTTGTCATCAGAAGTTAGTATTGTATCGGCGCA
>CAJXAT010000104.1 GCA_913050055.1 uncultured Flammeovirgaceae bacterium
AGGGAAGTATTACAACCGTTCATTTTTGGTGCAATTATGGCCTATTTTCTAGATCCAATAGCAGACAAAATGGTTAAATATAAAATCCCCAGACCTATAGCGGCTTCAGTTTTAATTATAATATCTTTGGCTATAGTATCTGTTTTGGTCATTTTTGTATTCCCCTTATTTTTAAAACAATTTTGGCACTTAATATTAATTCTACCCAATTTATATGAGTGGCTCTTAAACTTAGGTAAAGCTTGGTGGGAAAGCTTTGTTGGCGAGGAAATTAAATTTAATGATGCTATGCAATCTATTAGAGAAGAAGTACAGGGTAACTTAGGAGTGGTGATTGAAAGTTTTTTTGTCTCATCCATAGCTTTAGTAGAATTTGTTACTAAGACACTTATTACCATTGTTCTTGCTTTTTACCTTCTCTTAGATTGGGACCGCTTGGTAGAGTTTATGTCTAAATTAATGCCACGCAGGTATCAGGGAACCTGGAAGATGCTATTCACAAGGATTGATGCAGTATTAGCTAGTTTTTTCAGGGGTCAAATACTCGTATGTTCAATACTGGCTTTATACTATGGAGTATCGCTGATGCTAGTTGGTCTTGATACAGGATTGGTGCTTGGATTATTCGCAGGTCTTATTTCTTTCATACCTTTTGTAGGCGCAATTTTGGGTGGTGGTTTAGCCATTTCGATAAGTCTTATACAGTTTTGGCAGGAGCCTTTAGTAATAATCTTGGTCCTAGCAATATTTATTATAGGGCAAATCTTTGAGGGTAACTTCTTGACTCCTAAGTTGGTTGGTAAATCGGTTGGTATCCATCCTGTATGGCTGATATTCGCTCTTGCTTTATTCGGTACCTTTGGTGGATTTGTAGGCTTGCTTTTTGCTGTTCCAGTTACAGCAATTTTTGGTGTAATAGTCCGTCATTATGTCGAAATATATTTTTCTAGTGAATTTTATACTTCTAAGGAACCTTAGATTTGGGAAGCCAACTAAATCTAAATCTCGGTCATCGTTTTACTCTCAGTCGAGAAAAGTATTTTATATCGTCTGCGAATTCCCTAGCTATTAGGGCTGTTGATGATTGGACTATCCGAACTGAACCTGGCATTATCATTGTAGGACCAAAATCTAGTGGAAAGACCCATTTAGCCTCTGTTTGGAGAAAAGAAACTGGGGCCGAGTCGTTAAATATTAATCAAGTTTTTTCTTTAGATGTTAAGAGTTTAGTAAAAGAAAAGTTTCTTGTGATTGAGAATTTAAATGACCTAACGAGTTTAAATGAAAATGAAAAAAAGATAATAGAAGAAAAAATACTGCATGTTTATAATTTCTTTGTAGGCTTCGGAGGAAAGATTCTTATTACTGCCACAAATCCGCCAGGAAATTGTGGTATTCAATTAGCAGATCTTTTATCTAGACTTATGGCTCTTCAAATAGCTGAACTTAGCCTGCCAGATGATGATTTGTTGGCGGCTATAATGGCTAAACAATTTGCTGATAGGCAAATTCTTGTGTCACCACAAGTAATAGGGCATGCTATGGCTAGGATGGAAAGATCTTTCTGGTTTGCAGATAAGCTAGTAGAAGCCCTAGACTCTGAATCCATGAGTGTGAAGAAACCTATAAGTAAGAAACTGGTAAACCGTGTTATAGATAATTTAGTTTCTTTGGGACCTAAGACTTAATGATGGAGAAAAGTAGTTGGAAAAGAAATATGAGATAAATGCTGACTTCCTGCATTATCCTGAGAATAAATCTAAGACACTAGTTGAGCTAGATAATAATGGGTCAGTCGAAAGATTCTTTAATCGCGAATTATCTTGGATAGCGTTCAACGACCGAGTTTTAGAGGAGGCGAGCAATTCAGATGTTCCGTTATTGGAGCGAGTACGGTTTTTGGCTATTTCTGCTGAAAACTTAGATGAATTCTATACAGTGCGAGTTGCTGGTCTAAAAGAAATGGTTAGGGGAAATATGTCTAGACCTAGCATAGATGGTTTGTCGCCTGCTGAACAAATAGAGAAAATAGAGAGACTAACAAGTGCTCTAATGCAACGACAGCAGGCAATATGGAAGAGCTTAGCCCTTGAACTTGAAAAAACTGGAATAAGTATACTAACAATAGAAAAGCTGAGAACAACAGATGTTTCATCGCTTAAAAAGTATTTCACCGAGCAAGTTTTTCCACTTATAACCCCACTTGCGATAGACCCTGCTCACCCTTTTCCTTTCATAGCTTCTGGGGGATTCACCATGGCCATCAGATTAAGGAGAATTTCTGATGGTACTTTTTTTGAAACCTTGATACCGATCCCTTCGCAGATACCTAGATTCCACCAATTATCAAAAAGAAGCCGTGAACTTCGGTTTTTCCCTTTGGAGGATATACTTGATAATTTTCTACCTATTGTATTTCCAGGATATGATGTGATGGGTAAATGTGTTTTCCGAATTCTGCGAAATAGTGACTTAGAACTAGAGGAAGAGGCAGAAGATCTGGTTCGAGAATTTGAGACTGCTCTTAAAAAAAGACGGCGTGGAGATGTTGTAAGACTCACAATTTCTAAGAATGCTCCAAAAGAACTCTTTGATATGGTTACCAATGCTCTATCCGTATTACCAGAAGAGATAATTCAGATAGATGGTATAATAGGCATGTCGGACCTATCTGAGCTTGTTACTTCAGAAAAACCTAATTTGCTTTGGAAGTCATTTAAACCAAGAATTCCGGAGCGTATAGAGGAAAATCATGGAGACATCTTCGCAACTATTAGAAGAAAGGATATGCTGATACATCATCCTTATGAGTCCTTTGACGTAGTTGTGAGATTTCTGCAACAAGCAGCTCATGACCCAGATGTTGTAGCGATACGTCAAACTTTGTATCGAACAAGTAGAAATAGCCCAATTGTTAAAGCCCTTTGTGAAGCAGCAGAATCAGGAAAATCAGTTACTGCGCTAGTAGAATTGAGGGCTCGATTTGATGAGCTCCATTCTACCTTGAAGCTAAAAAATCAAAAGGAGATGCTGCCCATTAAGTTACAGGCCTATGAGCGGATTATATTGCTTTTAGAGCGATCAAATCCCAATAATTTAATTCCTCGATTAAGTCAAAAAGAGATGAATGCAACCGTTCTGCAACATCTTTTAATCAAAGAGATAAGACAGGAATTCAATCATAATTTGGCCCAACAAATTTATATATCCAATGAAGCCTGGTCCTATATTACCGCTGCCATTGAGGATACCGTTACCTTGATCAATAAAGCCGCTATGGGTTTGGGGGAAGAACATTCCGGATTAGATTTAACCAAATTAATATTAGAAGGTGCGGTCAAGAATAACAGTATCATTGAAACCATTGTCTTTGTGAAAAATGAAGTAAAGGAGCTTTTTTAAGATGAATAAGAGCATATTAAAAATTTTCAGACAAGCAAATCTTATATTACAAGACCAAAGCCAGATCAAAGCATTGTTTGGGCAAGTGTCCAAAAAGCTACAAAAATTGAATGGGAGTCATAAGCAGATCAATGAGCTGTTGGAGCATGTGCAATTATTTTTAAGGATGATTAAAAAAAGTTTTTCGGGTGAATACAGTTCTTTTTCAAATAAAACACTGCTGTCTTTAGTTTTTGGATTGCTCTACTTTGTAACACCCATTGATGTAGTTCCGGATTTTATTCCTTTACTTGGGTTCTCTGATGACCTATCTATAATTTATTTTATCCTCAAAAATTTCAAATCAGACATCGAAGCTTTCAAAGTTTGGGAATTCAATCAGCAACCTGTGAGATAAAAAAAAGAAAGAATGAAGGCGAAACAGACAAAATCTGCATTGATCATCGGCGCATCAGGTTTGGTAGGAAAACTATTGTCAGAAGCGATATTACAAAAGGACTACTACACAAGCATCACTTTGGTATTGCGGAGGTCTATTGATTTAAAATACGATAAACGGGTGAAAATAATTACGATCTCAGATTTTGATGCACTCGATCAATATGAAGAAGATCTTTTTTCGGAGGACGTTTTCTGCTGTCTAGGTTCCACAATGAGAAAGGCAGGATCCAAATCGGCTTTTGAGAAAAGTGATTTAATATATCCATTGAAAGTAGCCACCATAAACCAAAAGAATCCCAATTTCAAGAATTATTTGATCGTTACTTCCCAGGGAGCAAATGCTCAATCACTTTTTTATTACAATCAAGTCAAGGGCAGGTGTGAACAGGCTTTGTTGGCATTAAATCTACCAGGATTAAAAGTATTCAGGCCGTCTTTGTTGTTGGGAAGTCGTGTTGAAAAAAGAGGGGCTGAGGTGTTCTTTAATTTCCTAATACAAGTCGTAAGCTCACCTTTAAAAGTATTGGGCATATCTTCTTTTTGGTCCATTGAGGCCGCCCTAGTAGCGCGAGCGATGTTACAGGTTGCGATGAATGAAAATGAGAGAACCGTATTTTATGATGCTAAGACGATGGTTCAATTAACTCAATAATGATTGCAGTAATTCAGCGCGTTTCAAACGCAAATGTCAAGATAGAAAAAATTCCTATTGCAGCTATTGAACAGGGATTGCTGATCCTATTGGGCGTTGAGGAGGCAGATGATAATGAAGATTTGAATTGGTTAGTTAAAAAAATCGTTCAACTAAGGATTTTTTCAGATGGAGAAGGCAAAATGAATTTAAGTGCCCTTGATGTGCTAGCTGAATTTTTGGTGGTCAGTCAGTTTACCTTACATGCCCAAACAAAAAAAGGAAATAGGCCCTCTTTTGTAAAAGCAGCGAAGCCTGTGTATGCGGAAGCCCTCTATGAAGATTTTATTCAAGAATTGTCAAGTCATTCTTGCCGTCCGGTTCAGCATGGAAAATTTGGATCGGATATGCAAGTGTCTTTAACAAATGATGGTCCTGTGACCATTATAATCGATACAAAAAACAAACATTGATAAGATCAGTCCTCATTTTGTAAATGATTGGCTTTGATTATGTGTTCTGTAAGGGCAAAGTACTATTTTTGCAAATCTATTTTCATTCTATGCAGGACATTCGTAATTTTTGTATTATTGCCCATATCGATCACGGGAAAAGTACCTTGGCTGATCGACTCTTGGAGAAAACATCTACGGTTACCAAAAGAGAAATGCAGTCACAATTGCTTGACAACATGGATCTTGAAAGGGAGCGTGGGATTACCATAAAAAGTCATGCCATACAAATGGATTATCTCGAAGAAGGGCAAAAATATGTCCTTAACTTAATAGATACTCCGGGACATGTTGACTTTTCGTATGAAGTTTCACGCTCGATAGCGGCCTGCGAAGGTGCATTGCTTATTGTGGATGCCTCTCAAGGGATTGAGGCGCAAACCATTTCTAATCTGTATTTAGCCATTGAGCATGACCTTGAAGTTATACCCGTTCTGAACAAAATTGATCTGCCTGGAGCCATGATCGATGAAGTTTCAGATCAAATTATAGATTTGATTGGCTGTGATAAGGAAGACATTATTCATGCGAGTGCCAAAGAAGGCATTGGCATTGAGGAAATATTAAAGGCAATTGTGTCCCGAGTCTCAGCTCCCAAAGGCATTAAAGATGAGCCACTTCAAGCCATGATTTTTGATTCTGTATATAATTCATACCGGGGCATTGAAGTTTATTTCAGGGTATTTAATGGGGTAATAAAAAAAGGGGATAAGGTTAAATTTGTGAGTACCGGGCAGACCTATGATGCGGATGAGATTGGTGTGTTGAGATTGGATCATGAACCAAGAACTTCATTGGAGGCAGGAAATGTAGGCTATTTAATCTCAGGAATCAAAGTAGCCAAAGAGGTTAAGGTGGGAGATACCATTACCCATGTAGATCATCCAACTACGCGACCGATCAAAGGCTTTGAGGACGTCAAGCCTATGGTATTTGCAGGTATTTATCCTGTGGATACCTCAGAATTTGAAGAACTTAGGTCTTCCATGGAAAAATTACAGCTTAACGATGCCGCTTTAGTTTGGGAACCTGAAACTTCCGTCGCTTTGGGCTTTGGTTTCCGATGTGGTTTTTTGGGTATGCTTCATATGGAAATTATTCAAGAACGATTGGAACGAGAATTTGGGATGACCGTGATAACAACTGTGCCCTCTGTTAAATTTCATGCTATTGGCACTGATGGGACAATCATTCCTGTGAGCGCGCCTTCGGAAATGCCAGAATCTACCAAAATTTCTCACGTCGAAGAGCCTTTTATCAAGGCGCAAATCATTTCAAAATCAGAATATATTGGTAACATCATATCTCTTTGTATGGATAAGCGCGGGGAAATCAAAAATCAAGTTTATTTAACATCAGATCGCGTCGAATTGACCTTTAACTTGCCCTTAGCAGAAATAGTATTTGATTTTTTTGACAAACTAAAGACCTTGTCAAGAGGATATGCCTCACTAGATTACGAGTTAATTGGTTATAAAACTTCAACATTGGTCAAGTTAGATATCATGCTCAACGGAGACAAAGTAGATGCCTTATCTGCAATAGTGCATCGTGATAAGGCCTATGATTGGGGTAAGACGTTGTGTGAAAAATTACGAGGTCTTATTCCGCGACAGATGTTTGAGATTGCCATTCAAGCCGCTATTGGGACAAAGGTGATTTCTCGCGAAACGGTCAAGGCACTTCGTAAAAATGTAATCGCTAAATGCTATGGAGGAGATATTAGTCGGAAAAGGAAGCTATTAGAAAAACAAAAGAAGGGTAAAAAGCGTATGCGTCAAGTGGGGAATGTTGAAATACCTCAAGAAGCATTTATGGCCGTTCTAAAACTTGATTGACCATGGGAACATTACTTGATGGAAAAAAGATAGCCAATGAAATTCAGTCTGAAGTAGCACAGCGGGTTGGAGAACTCATAAATAATAACAAGAGAGCGCCCCACCTCGCCATTATTTTGATTGGAGAAGATGGAGCTAGTCATTCTTATGTCAACGGGAAGATGAAGGCCTGTAAAGCTGTGGGATTTGAGCATACTCTTTTGCAATTTTCTACGACCATCACAGAGAAAAAATTATTTAAGCATATCGAGCAACTCAATCAAGACGACGATATCGATGGATTTATAGTGCAGTTGCCTTTGCCTAAACATATCTCGGTGGAGCACATTACCGCTTTGATAGACTCAAAGAAAGATGTAGATGGCTTTACCAATCATAATTTTGGCTCCATTGTTTCTGATCAGCCCTTGTTATTGCCTGCTACGCCTTTTGGAGTGATGGAGCTACTTAAACGCTATCAGGTGATCACCAAAGGAAAGCATTGTGTGATTGTAGGAGCGAGTCGTATCGTGGGGGCTCCGATGAGTTTGATGATGGTGGAGCAGGGTCAAGCTACGGTTACTATTTGTCATAAATTCACTCAAGATTTAGCAAAATATACCCGAAATGCGGACATTTTGATTGTTGCGGTAGGTAAGCCCGGGCTCATTACTGCAGATATGATCAAACCAGGTGCAGTCATCATAGATGTGGGAACGACACGTATTCCAGATGCTACAAAAAAGCGTGGATTTAGACTTTCTGGAGACGTTGAATTTGAAAAAGTAGCACCCCTGAGTAGTTTCATTACTCCTGTGCCGGGGGGAGTTGGACCTTTGACCATTGCATCACTTTTGTTGAATACACTCAATGCTTATGAACGACACCGCGCATAACCTTCTTTTAGATGAAATACCCATCATGGAATCTTTTTATACCATTCAGGGCGAAGGTTGCCATGTTGGGAAAGCCGCTTTTTTCATAAGAACAGGTGGTTGCGATGTGGGGTGTCATTGGTGCGATGTGAAGAATTCTTGGAAGGCAAGTGACCATCCAAATTTTTCAGTTACTCGATTGGTAAAAATGGCCAATGACCATCCTGCGAAAATCGTAGTGATTACGGGAGGAGAGCCCTCGATGTATGATTTATCACAATTAACTCAACAGTTAAGAGCAGCCGATAAAAATACCCATATTGAAACTTCAGGAGTGTACCCACTCACTGGAGAATGGGATTGGATTTGCTTCTCCCCTAAAAAGTTTAAAAACCCCAGGGAAGTATTTTACGAGCAAAGTGATGAATTGAAGCTGGTAATTTACCATAAGTCAGATTTTAAGTGGGCCATTGAGCATAGTAAAAAAATGAATCCCAAAGCCAAATGGCTTTTGCAGCCCGAATGGAGTCGAAAAGAAGAAATACTACCTTTGATTATAGCGTTTGTTAAGGAACATCCCCGTTGGTCCATCTCATTGCAAACCCATAAGTTCATGGATATACCCTAATTATGCGATGGTTCTCGATGTTTTTGTTCCTTTTCTTTTCAGCGCAGCTGCATGCTCAGGAAGTATACTCGGTAGACAATCCTCGGGTTCAAAAATGGTACGAATCTGCGCGTCAATTGATAAAAGAGCGTGAGTTCGACGAGGGCATCTCATTGTATCAAAAATGTGTAATCAAGGAACCTGCATTCGTCGAGGCACATTGGGCACTGGCCAGCATTTTCAAAAAATTTGGTGATTTGGAGAGATCCTTTTATCACCTTGATCAGTATTATTTAGGAGCTGATAAGATATATGGCCTACAGCATCGCCATCATTCCATCCAAACAACTCCGGTCCAAAACCAATTGAGAATACCAGCACCCTCACTCCACATAACCGAGCAATAAGATAATGGCCTAGCTCGTGCACGGTTACCAGGACGCTGATAATGCAAACAAAAGCAATTATCTTAATTAATAAATCAGGAATCATAAGGTTTTTAATGTCTCACTTACATTGTGTCTTGTTTCCTGATCAACAGAGAGAATTCGGTCTATAGTATTCGCTTCTTCCACACTGTGCTCCGATAGGGCCGTCTCGACTAATTTCGGTATGTCTGTGAATTTTATTTTTGTATTCAGAAATGCTGATACTGCGACTTCGTTTGCGGCGTTCAAAACCGCCGGAGCGGTACCTCCTGCTTCAATAGCTTCTCGCGCTAGATTAAGGCACGGGAAACGAAACGCGTCTGGCGCTTCAAAGTTTAACTGGTTGACAGAAAGCAGGTCTAAGGAACTCACCCCCGATTCACCCCGATCGGGCCATAGCAAAGAGTAAGCTATCGGAGTGCGC
>CAJXAT010000105.1 GCA_913050055.1 uncultured Flammeovirgaceae bacterium
ACCCACGACCTCTTGACTGCCAGTCAAGCGCTCTAGCCAGCTGAGCTACATCCCCAATTGTATTATGTTTTATTTTCTCTTCTGTAAATATCCAATCTATCTTAATTGATTAATCAATCTTTTTTCAATTCTATCATTTTTTATGTTTAAAATGAAATCCAATGCCAATAACTAACATACCAATTATAAAATTAATCATTGGAGAAAACACTAGTTATAGAAATGTGCCAGAAAAAAAAATTTCCATTCCAATCCCAATAATTAATTCTGGATAATTAAAATTATTATGTTTCCTAATCAATGACTTGGCTTTAACTACAAATATTGATTTTATTTTTTTAATTTAAATGTAATTTTAGAAAAAAAGCCATGAAAAAATTTTTACCACTATTTATATTTCTTGTTATTAGTTGCAATTCCGTTGATCCAATACTGGAATATCAAAAAAAACTAATTTCAGATGATGTTACAGGATCTAATATTTTTAAATTAGTTAAAAATGGTGAAGTCGTATATCAAGAAATTGCAAACTCTGGAAAATTAGGGGATAAAGACATAAATGATGAAACTATTTTTCCAATCTGGTCAATGTCAAAACCAGTAACCACAGTTGCAATGATGATTTTATACGATCAAGGTGCATTTGAACTCAGTGATAATCTTTCAGACTATCTGCCTGAATACAAAAATATGATGTGTAAGAACGGAGATCTAATTGAGCCTTGTCAAAATCAAATTAAAATTATTGACTTACTGACTCACAGAAGTGGTTTTGGTTATTACAGTGATGTGTATGGAACAAATAATTTTATTTCAGAACCATCGCCATTGTTCAAATACATGAACACGTATTTATATGATGACCTAAATGAATTTTCATTGGCGGTTTCCAAACAAACTCTTGAATTTGAACCAGGAAAACATTATTTCTATGGTCTTAATCAAGATATTTTGGGTAGAGTAATTGAAGTGATTACTGGTCAAACTTTTTATGAGTTTTTAGTAGAAAATCTATTTCAGCCACTTGAAATGAGTAATACTAAATTTCACCTAACTCTTGATGATAGAGAAAAGTTTCAACCATTATATATTAATAAAATACCTGATACACCAATGAACCCTAGTACAAATAGCTTAAAAGGTTTCACAAATGAACTTGATCAACTTTCTTATTCAGAATATAATAAAAACTATCTTGGATCTGGAGGTCTTGTGTCTACTTTTTCTGATTATTCTAATTTTTGTCAAATGCTTGTAAACGAAGGTGAATTCAATGGAAAAAAAATTATTTCTAAAGAGAGTTTTAAATTAATGTTAGAAAAACATACAGAGCCTTACCCTAATGATGATGAACCTTATTTATTTCCAGATTTGCCAGGAAACTACTTTGCTTTTAATTTTTCTGTTTTAGAAAATACTGAGTTAGATGGTACAGGATCACCTGAGGGAGTCTATGGATGGTCAGGGTACCACAATACACATTTTTGGATTGATCCGAAAAATAAAATGTATGGTTTGTTCATGTCAAGATCAAGAGAATTTAATTTTAGTATACCTAATAACTTAAAGAAGGTAGTATATAGTGCTGAAAATTAGTTTTAGTGACTTTTAACTTGCAATAAATATTAACAATTAAGCTTAAATGCTATATTAGTGTTGTGCAAAAATTATTATTCTTATTTGCTTTCAATTTATGCTTGATTTTACAATTGTAGCTGTTTATTTCATAGTGATATTTATTGTTGCCCTTAGGGGAAAGGTTCAAGATAACGGTAGTGCCGATGAGTATTTTTTATCAAATAGAAACCTTAAATGGTATTCAATTGCATTATCTACAATAGCAACTAATGTTCAAGGATATCAGTTTTTAGGGATGATGGGCTCTGCATATTTGTTTGGCTTAGCACAAGCCAATCTTGAAATAAATGCTATACAAGGGATTTTAATTGCAACTTTCATTTTTATTCCAATTTATTTAAAAGAAAAAATTACCACAATTACTCAATTTATTGAAATAAAATTGGGAAATAAAATAGCTCTTTTTTATTCGCTAAGTAACATTGCGTTATTTGCAACTATTACATTAGGAGCTGCCCTTTTTTGGGGTGCATATGCTGCAGAAATGGTTTTTGGAGAACAGCTCTCAATATTACATCCCAATAGAATTGTTAGAATTGCTATTTTAATTATATCACTTGGTGTTTTCTCTGCTATATATACATATTATGGTGGTTTAAATGCCGTTGTAAAAACAGATATTATTCAATTTATAGTATTATTATTGGGAGGTACTATTGTTTGTTTTATTTCAATAAATGAGTTGGGAGGTTGGGAAGAATTATATAATAAAACACCTGAGAAAATGCATCTTCATCTTCCCTCAAACCATCCAGTAATTCCTTGGACTCATTTACTAGGACTCTTTTTTTTAAATATTAATTATTGGTGTGCAAATCAGACCATCATACAGCGTTCACTGGCTGCCAAAAATCTAAAAGAGGCACAAAAAGGATTATTGGTCGGCGGGGTATTGAAATACCTCATGGCACTCATTATAGTAGTCCCCGGTATTGCCCTATATGGCATCTTAGGTGAGGGCCTGAGTGATCCAGATATGTCATTCCCTTATTTGGTCAATCGCTATGTTCCCATAGGACTCCGAGGTATCATCCTTTGTGGCCTATTTGCTTCATTAATGAGTACGGTGGATTCAACTTTTCATTCGATTGCTACCTTATGGTCGGTCGATATCTATTCAAATTATATTAATAAAACCCCTTCTGATTATCAAAAAATTCGTGCGGGGCGGCAGGCTATTATTTTCAGCTTAATCAGCTCACTTACCATGGGCATGATATTGCTCTACCTGAAATTTGAGAATCCAAGTACTGCCTTTACCCATACATTAAATAATCTTAGATACTATATCAATTGTGGAATTACGGTGATGATTTGTGCTGCGGCATTATTAATTATCCCAAATAAAAGAAAGGTCTTGTTGGCTTTTTTAATTACCCTCCCTTTAAATTTATTACTGCAATATTTACTCTCTGACATGAATTATTTTGTGCGGGCATTTTGGGTTATTTTTATCAGTTTATTGATCGCAACTGAAGGGGAAATCCGTAACTTTTCATCTTGTAAAGTCTTATTTCAGTCCAGTTCCAACTCATTGAGTAGGCTTGGCTGGACCCTATTGGGCAGTCTTGTTTTAATCCATTTCCTTTTTCATTGAGGATGGCACTGTACTAGAGGCATTTAACTTTATTAATAAACTACAATGTAATACTTTAGTAAGATGAACGAAAGGTTAAAAAAAGACTTAGATGATATGGCAAGCATCCTCGAAGAGGTGAAAAATCAAGGACTCTCCTATTTAGATCATTTACAGCACCGTCCTACCTCAAATACAAACGAAATAAATCCTAAAACTTCACTTCCCGTAGATGGGTGGGGGACTAAAAACACACTCAAATACTTCAATGACAATTTTGAAAAAATCATGGTTTCTTCTTCGGGTCCAAAATATTGGGGCTTTGTCACTGGGGGCACGACTCCAGCATCCATTGCCGGTGATTGGCTCACCACCATTTACGACCAAAATGCCTTTAAGGCCAGTGGTCAAGGAGATGTTTCTGCCCATATTGAAATGGAAACCATTCGATTGCTCCTTGAGCTATTTAATTTACCCAAAAACTTATCCGGTGGTTTCGTCTCAGGAGCAACCATGTCTAATGTGACTTGCTTGGCTGCTGCAAGACAGTGGATAGGTAAACAGCAAGGAAAAGATTATGCCAAAGAAGGTATCAGTGGACCAATTCATGTTTTGGCTGCCCTACCGCATTCATCTGTTTTAAAGGCCCTGTCTTTATTGGGATTAGGTAGTGTCAATATTACAACCATTAAAACGAATCATGGTCATCGGGAATCTATAGATTTGCAAGATTTTGAAAAAAAAATCCTCCATTTATCTGGTGCCCCATTTGTTTTGATTTCTAGTGCTGGTACCGTAAATACAGCCGACTTTGATGACTTTGAAGGCATCGCCCAACTCAAGAAAAAATTTAATTTTTGGTGGCATATAGATGCGGCATTTGGAGGCTTTGCATCCTGTAGCAAAAGTCATCGACACTTGGTTGATGGTTGGGATCAAGCAGATAGTTTCACCATCGATTGCCACAAATGGCTCAACGTCCCCTATGAAAATGCGATTTTTTTTATAAAAGAACAACATAAAATTTTTCAGATTGAAACCTTCCAAAACTCAAATGCTCCTTATTTAGAAAATAAATCAGTGGCTGTGGATTATTTAAATCTTTTGCCCGAAAACTCAAGACGATTGAAAGCGCTGCCCGTATGGTTTGCCTTACTTGCTTACGGGAAGTCTGGCATCCAAGAAATGGTAGATGACAGCATTGAACATGCACAATTTTTCGGAGACTGGATCCGGAAGCATAACCATTTTGAATTATTGGCCCCTATCCGACTTAATACGGTTTGCTTTACCCTAAACGACTACAGTGATGAGCGGGTCACTAGGTTTTTATCTGTGCTCAATGAGACGGGTAAGGTATTCATGTCTCCTACCTTTTACCTAGAAAAAAAAGGGATTCGCGCGGCTTTCGTTAATTGGCGAACGACTTCTGAGGACATCTCTTACGTTATGGAATTGATACATAGTCTTATTAAAAAAGCGTAATCTTCGTAGGATTGAAATTAATTGATTTTGCCACTCACAAAATTGTTCTTGCCCTCGTTAAATTAATTAATCAATTTAGTTGAATAAATTTTTTGACGAAAAAGCTCGAAATTATCGCCACTAAAAGCATCATTAAACTCAATAGAATACAATATCCTTTAACTAAATAAAAATGAGAACATCTATTTTAATCATTTGCTGTCTAATATTCACTTGTGAACTACAGTCGCAAGTACTAGACTCAGTTTTTAATAAACTAAAATACAGAAGTATTGGACCTTTCAGGGGTGGGCGTGCCAATGCAGGAACGGGCGTCATCGACGATCCTTTGACTTATTATATGGGCACTACCGGAGGAGGCGTCTGGAAGACTTCCGATGCGGGTCAGCATTGGATTAATTGTTCTGATGGATTTTTCAAAATGGGCTCTGTCGGAGCCATTGCTGTCTCGGAAAGCCATACCAACGTCGTTTATGTAGGAATGGGTGAGCACGCACCCAGGGGGGTAATGACTTCCCATGGCGATGGCGTATACAAATCAACAGATGCAGGTAAAACCTGGGCCCATATGGGACTAAGGGAGACGCAGCATATTTCACGCATAGTTATTCACCCTCGAGACCCTAACATTTTGTGGGTAGCCGCGCAAGGAGCATTGAACGGGCCTAATGAGGATCGTGGTATTTTTAAATCAACGAATGGGGGTAAATCATGGAAGCGCACCCTTTTTGTAAATAATTTGGCGGGTGCCAGTGAATTATCCCTTGACTACCATAACCCTGATATATTGTATGCTGCCATTTGGGAGCATATGCGAACCCCTTGGCAAGTCATCAGTGGCGGTGAAGGCAGCGGATTATATAAATCTTCGGATGGTGGTGATACATGGAAAAAAATTCATCAAGGATTGCCAGAAGAAAAAGGAAAAATGGCGATTGCTGTGTCTCGCGCGAATTCTGATTGGGTTTATGCCCTCATAGAAAGTGATTCTCAGCAAGAAAAAGGAGGCTTATTTGTTTCTAAAAATGCAGGTAAAAATTGGACCCGAATAAGTGGAGATCATCGCCTCTTACAGCGGGCTTGGTATTATATTGAGATCACTTTGGATCCGAAAGATGAAAATGTAGTTTACGTATTAAGTGCAGGTACCTATAGATCTATAAATGGAGGCAAGGATTGGGAAAGAATACGCAGTCATCATGGAGATTATCATGACCTTTGGATCAACCCGCTGAATAGTAAAAACATGCTCCTCACCAATGATGGAGGATCTGAAATTTCATTTGATAAGGGGACGCATTGGTCCCGGATTGACAACATGCCGACGGCTCAATTTTATCGAGTCACTACTGATAATATGTTTCCCTACAATATTTATGGCGGTCAACAAGACAACTCTTCAGTCAAAATTGCGAGTATTGGTCTGGGATCTTCGGGTATCACTAAATCTGATTGGACCAGTTCTGCAGGTGGTGAGAGTGCTTTTTTGGCTTTTGATCCCGATAATCCTGTGAAGGTCATGGGTGGGAGTTATTTAGGATCTATTGACCTACTAGATACCAAAGCCAAAACCGGAACAAATGTTAAGATAGAGCCTAATTTATATTTGGGCCTCGCAGCTCGGGACATGAAGTATTTATTCAATTGGAATGCTCCCATTGTAAAGTCCGTCCATGAGCCCAATACTTATTTTCATGGAGCACAATATTTACTTAGAACTAGAGATGAAGGGATTTCTTGGGTGGTTATTTCACCCGACCTGACCGCCAATATAGATGCAAAGCAAGGCAAAGGAGGCGGGCCTTATACCGTTGAAGCCGTCGGTGCAGAAAATTATGGTACCTTGACTTACGTTGTAGAATCTAAACATGAAAAAGGAGTCATCTACACGGGTAGTAATGACGGAAGGGTTCATCTCACAAAAGACAATGGTATTACTTGGAACAATGTGACTCCAAAAGGATTACCTGAAACATTAGTAAATGCCATTGAGGTTTCACCCCATGATCCCGGTACTGTATATTTAGCCACCACACGCTATAAGTTTAATGACTATACGCCTGGTTTGTACAAGAGCACAAACTATGGAAAAACATGGAAACTGATCACTTCAGGAATCCCACAAGGGGCCTATACCAAGGTAGTGCGTGAAGACGAAAAACGTAAAGACTTACTATTTGCAGGTACGGTTACGGGCATGTATGCATCATGGGATGGGGGCCTTAATTGGTCTCCTTTACAGTTGAATTTACCCATTACACCGATTACCGATCTCGCCATCAGTCATGACAACATCGTTGTCGCCACACAAGGAAGATCTTTTTGGATTTTAGATGATTTGACGATCCTTCGCCAATATGATGGAACCTCCCGCCAAGGTAAATTTTATGCGCCTGCCCCCACGTATATTCCCAATTGGTACAGTGGTCTCAATTCGAATAAATGTAAAGGGACAGATCTACTAAAAGGTGTAAATCCTGCCAGTGGTATGGTACTTTATTATGACTTACCTTCCTTAAGCAAAGAAACTGAACTTACCTTGACCATCAAAGATGCTCAAGGTAATATGGTCAACACCTTTTCATCTAGCGTCGATAAAAGTTATATCACTTATGAAGGAAATCCTCCAAAAAAACCCACTTTATCTAAAAATGTAGGACTCAATAGGTTTGTTTGGAACATGCATTATCCTTTACTGCCTGGAGTACCTGAGGTCTATATTGAAGGTAGCTATTCAGGTCATCAGGCCATTCCGGGTAATTATCAATTGACCCTAACCTATGATGATAATCATTTTGAAACTCCAGCAATCATTCAAGCGAATCCTTTGTATGATCTGAGTGAAGCACAATACCGCGCATACCATGAATTCATGAGCTTTGCCGCTGCCACCTACAGAGAAATGACCGATATGACCAATCGTCTCAATGAAATCAATACAGAGCTCAAAAGTTTGCTTGCGAAAATGAATCCAACAAATCATAATGAACTGATCGCTCTGGGTAATTCCTTAAGCGCAGACTTAACCTTATGGGATGGTATCATGGTACAGAGATTATCCAAGGCCTATGATGATGTTGAAAACTTCGAAAATGGATTTACAGCACATTATCTTAATTTAATCAGTGAATCAAATAGTCCTATTCCAAAAATTACGCAAGGGAGTGAATCACGCAAAGTTGAATTAGATACCGAATGGATCATTCATAAGCAACATGCTGAACGTTTGCTTAAGGGGCAGGTGCAGTTTTTCAATACCGCCTGTCAAGCGCAAAGTGTTGGGGTCTTGTTTGTCGAATAGAAACTAAAAAAGTGGTGAGAAAAATTCTTATAACTCTCAAGCATATTTTAAAGTAGTTTTCATGATAAAAGTAGTTTTCATAATAAATGATCCTTAGTATCATAATTCTAAAATGACGCTATCCTCATTTTGATTATTTTTTAAAAAGCTAATTACGCTGATCTATTAAAAAACCACTTCGTTGTACTTGAATTTTAAAAAACTGAAGTATTTAACTCACGACAGAAGTATTGTGCTTAATGAGTGTCGTTATTTCGGTAATCTCAGTGGCCACCCCATTGGATCGTTCTGCATGTTCCCGAATCAAATCTGCTGATGCTGCATGATAAATACAATAAATAGCATCTCCAGCTACGTAACTTTGCTCTTGTTGAAAATCTCCTTACCTTCTGCTCACATCTCTATAAAGACCGCTTCAGAGGGGTTCCCTGCCTTGTCTAAATCGTGCTTAGGTGCTCCTAAAACTCCCGTCATGGCTCTTTTTATAATGAATTTCTTCATGATTATTTATATAGTTAGTGAAGTAGCAAATGTACATTCATTTCAAAAACAGAGAACTCGGCCAATCAAAATAATATAGTATTTATCATTCACCACCATCACCGCCACCTCCGTCGCCTCCGACACTACCGTAATCACCTATAAAACCTAATCCCGAATCAGGTGTTGAAATGGTATTGATATTCATTTGAAATTCATCAACCAAGATGGTGGTTCTTTGTATATCCAATCCCTTTGATGCTGTATCATCGTTAAATTCATTCAATTTTACCTCTTCGAAAAGAGTTTCATCTCGGTAAGACAGGTCTAAATAAAACCAAATTTTGTCGCTCACTTTGGGGAAGGTGTAACGATGAACTCCAACACGTTCAGAAGCTGTCATCTCACATAAAATATCATCTTTGGTTCGATTACTATAATAACCGGCTTTGGAGACTTCACTTTCTTTTCTAAAAGGAATTTTCTCTCTTAAATTCATCATGAAAAATTCTTAAATTTCCTCTGCAGTCAGAAGTTAAATGACCACCTGGATTTTCTCTTTCTTCTCTATTTCTAAAACAAGTAC
>CAJXAT010000106.1 GCA_913050055.1 uncultured Flammeovirgaceae bacterium
TAGGCTATGTTTTTTTTGAGCAACTGTTTCTGAAGAAGATCGATGTCTAATTCGGAGCGATCTAAGTAGGGACTAGGTGATTTACCTTTAAGCAGGCCTTTCGCCAATACACCACGAGCCTGGACGCCAATGTTTTGGGATTGCAATAAGGGCAAAACGTGGTCTTCTGATCTTCTATCGAGTAAGCTGTATTGAAGCATGACGCTGGTGATATTGGATTTTTTCACATAAGCGCGAATGACATTAGGCCTGATAGATGAGAGGCCATAATAGCGTATTTTACCCGACTCAACCAATGTTTCAAAAGCATCGATGGTTTCGTCAATAGGATCCTCAATTGTGCCTCCGTGAAGTTGATACAAATCAATGTAATCTGTACCCAATCTTTTCAAACTCTGCTCAACAGCAGACAAAATATGTTTTTTAGAGGGGTTCCAATGCCAAGTTTTGTCATTTTTATCCCAAACATTTCCTACTTTGGTGGCAAGAATCACTTCTCTTCTTCTAGCCCCAAGCGCCTTACCAATGATAGATTCATTAATGCCTTGATCATAAAAGTCAGCGGTGTCGAAATAATTAATACCTAAATCAAGGGCTTGGTTTAACAGGCTACTGTGGTCTTCAATATGTGGGTTTAAGGACATACAGCCGAAGCTCAATTCGCTTATTATTAAATTGGATTTCCCTAGTCTTCTGTAATTCACTTCATCTTATTTTTGAGACTAAATTGGCATAAGATAGCCTAAATTGAGCTAAAAGCCAGATTATCTGCCCTTCTTTCTAGGTACAATAGGATTATTTTTATCACCTCGTTTTTTGGGATTTTTATATTTACGCTTCATTTTATCAACATATCTTACCTTGGCATTGATTTTTTGATTTTTTGATTTTTTCTCATGAAAAGCTTCTCCAGAGGGCGCCGCCAATGGTTTTTTCAGTTCGAGGTTGGGCTGGCTACTTTTGGGTAATTCATCTAAGGTTAAAACCGTTGATATCTCAATATGATCAGGTAAGGCCTCGTTTGGGATTTCAAAATCCATCAACCTTTCTATGGCTAACTTCTTATGATCTTCATAAGGGCTGAAAAGCGAGATGGCATTCCCTTTTCTTTCTGCCCGACCCGTTCTTCCTATACGATGAATGTAATTTTCTTGAATTTCAGGAAGATCAAAATTGATCACGTGCGATACTTCTGAGATATCTAAGCCTCTGGAAATTAAATCAGTGGCAATCAATATACGATGGGTCCCAGATTGAAATTTTTTAACCACATCAAATCTATAATTTTGAGATTTATTCGAATGAATAATTCCCATTTGCTCAGGGAAGGGTTCATGGATTTTTTCAAAAAGCTCATCTGCTAATTTTTTACTCGAGACAAATACCAATACTTTATGCATGACTTCCTCATCGGCCAGGAGTTCTTTAAGGAAGTTGATTTTTGTATTGAAATTAGGTACAGAATACAGAATTTGATTAATATTTTCCAATGGTGAGCCAGCAGGCGCAGCTTCCACACGTTCAGGTCGCTTGAAAAATAAATTAATTAATTTTTGAATTTCATTATCTAATGTAGCCGAAAACATGAGGTTTTGACGTTTTTCGGGAAGCAAGTCCATTAAATTTTTTAATTGCGTTCGAAAACCTAAATTGAGCATTTCATCTACTTCATCGATGATTAGTGTTCTGATTAATTTGGTTTTTAAAATACCATTGAGCATCAAATCCATCAGCCTACCCGGTGTGCCAACGACCACATCAGCACCTTGATGCAGGGCGTTCATTTGGGTTTTAATATTGGTTCCACCATAGGCTCCAATGGTGGAAACGTCCATGTACTTCGTTAATTTTTCTGTTTCTTCAACGACTTGAACTACCAATTCTCGCGTGGGGACAATGATCATGATTTGTGGTGTCAGTGCCTTATTAAATTTCCACTGTCTTAAGCAAGGAAGCAGATAAGCATAGGTTTTACCTGTACCTGTTTGTGCAATCCCAATGGTATCACGACCGGACATGATGACTGAAAATATTTTGTGCTGTATGGTGGTGGGGCAGGTGAGTTCCATATCTCTGAGGGCATTTTTCAGAGAGGCATTTAAATTAAGATCATCGAAAGTCATGCCACAAAGCTACCACAGATTGATGGACTAAATAGCATCGTATCGCGTTCATCGCGATTTTGACAAATGCAGCATCATGGTCTATCTACCTAAGGGGGATTAGTATCATTTATAGTTAGATTTACATTCACAACAGAAATGAACTTTATGGATTAATATGTGGTCTCGAATTTATTTTTTACTCATTTACGTATTCAGTTTAAATGTGTCAGGTAGCGCCCAATCTGAGCTGCCTTATAAAGAAATTCCTAGTTATCCCACAAATTACAAGCAGAGTACGGTCATATCCCGGATGATAGATGGACTGGGATATCGCTATTATTGGGCCACCGAGAATTTGAGAGCATTGGATCTTGATTTCAAACCCGATACCCTTGCTCGGTCAACTTTTGAGACGATGGAGCATATTTACGGTCTTTCTTTTATGATTTTAAATGCGTCGAAAAATCAAGTAAACCACCGAAGAGATCCGGATCAAATGACTGCAAATGACTTGCGTTTGGCGACGCTTTATAATTTGAAATCCGCCAGTGCGGCGATGGCATTAGTTGAAAATTTAGAGGAGTTAAACATTCTTTTTGAGGGTTCAACGGGGAGGAAGGCACTTCCTTTTTGGTATGTGCTTAACGGACCACTGGCCGATGCAATTTATCATACGGGCCAAATGGTCTCTTTCAGAAGAACTTCAGGAAATCCCATGAATCCCAAAGTAAATGTTTTCATGGGAAAGACAGATTTATAGAATCTTTTCCATAATCGCGAAAGACCACAGTATTGATATTAACTTTATCTTATGATTCAACAAAGGCCCTTGACAGATTGGTTGCCCATTACCAAAAAAAAGAGATAGAACATAGAGGATGGTCTTAATTAGATTTGATCATCGTTTCAGGAGATGCTTATGTAGATCATCCTGCCTTTGGAGCAGCAGTGATCGGCCGGATTATTGAAAGTGAGGGACTTCTGGTTGGCATCATCCCTCAACCTAATTGGCGAGATGATCTAAGAGATTTTAAAAAATTTGGTGCTCCTAAATTATTTTTTGGAGTCACTTCTGGTTGCATGGATACGATGGTCAACCACTATACCGCAAATAAAAGAAGGCGCAATAATGATGCCTATACGCCAGGAGGAGAAGCGGGTTATCGGCCGGATTACTCAACTGTAGTTTATAGTAATATTCCCAAGGATTTATATCCTGAAGTACCTGTTTTGATTCGGGGAGTAGAGGCCATTTTGCGTTGAGTGACCCATTATGATTATTGGTCAGATACTTTAAAACCCATGATCTTGGTCGACAGTAAGGCGGATCTTTTGGTAAATGGAATGGGTGACAACCTTTTGAGAGAAATTCTCGCTTTACTGAGAAAAGGTGTTCCATTTAGCTCTCTGAAGACCATAGCTCAAACCAGTTACCTCCAAGCATTAGATCAAGAGATACCTAAGAACAAAAATTGGCCAAAAACGATCACCTTGAGTGCTCATGAAACCTATTTTCAAGATAAAAAGGCCTACGCGGTCAACTTTAAGCATGTGGAGCAAGAGTCGAACAAACTCAAAGCCCATCGGATAGTGCAACCTGTGAAAACATGGAATGCCATTATTAATCCGCCTTTTTATACCATGACGGAAAATGAGATAGATCAGTCTTTTGACCTGCCTGATACTCGACTTCCACATCCCAAGTACAAAAAAAGAGGTCCCATTCCGGTTTATGAGATGATTAAATTTTCTATCAACACGCACAGAAGATGTTTTGGAGGTTGCAGTTTTTGTACAATTTCTGCCCATCAAGGTAAGTTTATCGCCAGTAGGTCGAAAAAGTCCATCATGAAAGAGGTGGACAAGGTGACCGAAATGCCAGATTTTAAAGGCTACATATCAGATCTTGGAGGACCCTCAGCGAATATCTATGGTTTGAAAGGTAAAGTACAATCCATCTGCGACAGGTGCGTGAGCCCCTCTTGCATTCACCCGGTAGTTTGTGACAATCTAGATACGGACCACAGCGCGATGACTCAGATATACAAAGAGGTTGATGCCCATCCCAAGATCAAAAAAGCTTTTGTAGGGAGTGGGATTCAATATGATTTATTGGTCAAAAGCTATAACAAAAAAGCCAATGATAGTATTGATGCTTACATGGAACAAGTCGTGACGCGTCACATTTCGGGGCGATTGAAAGTGGCTCCCGAGCATACCTCTGATGAGACTTTAAAGGTGATGCGCAAGCCTTCTTTCAAACATTTTCATAATTTCAAAAAGAAGTATGATGATCTCAATAAAAAGCATGATTTGAATCAAGAATTGATTCCTTATTTTATCTCAAGTACTCCTAATTGTAAAGAGGAGGACATGGCCAATTTAGCGGCCGAAACTAAAGATATGGGATTTAGATTGGAGCAGGTTCAGGATTTCACGCCTACTCCCATGACGGTTGCTACTGTGATTTATTATTCAGGCTATCACCCTTACACAATGAAGTAGATGTTCACTGCCAAAATGGAGAAGGAGAAGAAAGATCAACATATGTTCTTTTTTTGGCACAAAAAGGAATACCGTAAAAAAATCAAAGAGAATCTAGTGAGTAAAGGCCGTGAAGATTTAGTCGAGCGTTTGCTTTTCAGTGATTCATCTCAAAACAAAAAATTGCCTGAAAACAAGCGAACAAATTTTCGCAGCAAGCGCATAAAAAAGTATTGATCCTTAGACTTTTTCTAAAAATATTTTTCTGATATTGGATACCGTGTTTTTGTATTCTTCCTTACTTGACATGATTTTCCAATCAGGGTGATCGATAAAGGTGTTCCAAGTTTCATTGCGATGCTCCAGATCATGGAAATTCAGCATATAAACCAAACTGGGCTGATAAGGACCAACAATCATTTTAGAAAAAAAGATAGGAGAAAGACCCACCTTGTTAAATAAGGTGATTTCTTCCTCATTAAACATCTTAATTTTTCTACGTACCGCATCTTCATTTTGGCCTTCATAGATACGTAATTCAAAGAGACCAGCTTCCTTTATAGGATCGAGCATCTGTTTCAAGCCATCAAAGGCACGAAGCAAAGAGGAGGAAATACGATTGTAGATTTTACCTGAAGCAGTATACTCACTCATTTTCTTAATGAAATCTGAGGTTTCTTGTAGTGCCAAGCATTGCTGATAGACCTCAAAGTTGGGATAAGTGAATAAAGACCATAATTTCTTAGGTTCAGGATTACCTACTTCTTTGAAGATCAGGGGGTGATGACCCGAAAGGATTTTTATGGCCGGATTTAAGGTCTCTTTTAAATATTTTAATAATGCTGACTCGGCGCCCCCAAAGGTGAGTTCATAACTCTTGAGTTCATAAATTTCGTTTTCTAAATCTACTGTTTTGACCATATTTTGCGCGGCCGCTACCCCCAAGGTTGAACTCAATACCGAGGCGGCAATAAATTTTCTTCTTCTCATTAGACTCAATAATTTATTTTGTTAAAATAAGGAATTTGATGAATAAAATAGATGCTTTAAGGATTTATTGAACTTCATTTAAACTTAAAAATAACCAAATTTAATTTCAATGGTATTTGTAAATAGACTTCTTTTTGAGCCTTTCTCATTTCTCCCTTTTGTTTACCAATTGGATCAAATCAATATTATTTCCAAGCAAGATATCTGTAGGATTGATTCTTCCTTTTTCTGGACCATTTTCTAGTTTTAGCACACCTCGGGGACAAACGGCCGAGCAAATGCCACAACCGACACAGCTTGATCTTACAATATTTTCTCCTTTTTGTGCATAAGCTCTTACATCAATGCCTTGTTCACAATAAGTAGAACAGTTTCCACAAGAAATACATTGACCCCCATTAGTTGTAATTCTAAAACGTGATTTAAAACGCTGAACAATGCCCATATATGCAGCCAATGGGCATCCAAATCGACACCAAACCCGGTTCCCGAAAATAGGATAAAACCCAGTACCAATAATACCTGCAAACCATGCCCCAATCAAGAAACTATAGCTGTCTTTAATCCATTGAGAGTGAATTCCCAGAAAAGAGGGCGAGCCTGTAAAATAACAATATAAGGTAACGAGGGTCATCACCAAAGAGAAGACCAATACCGCGTGAATCAACCAACGTTCAAGCTTCCACGCGTGCAAACTTTTATCAGAATGTTGCCTGTACGGATCTCCTAAGGTTTCTGCCAAACCCCCGCAACCACATACCCAACTACAATACCATCTTTTCCCAAAAAAGTACACCATAACGGGGACAATAACCAGTGTGAGTACAATCCCCCAAATCAAAATAAACAGTCCGATACTGCCACTATTTCGTAAATGGTCTAAATTCCAGTCAAAGAAAAAATCGTAGTCTAAGGGGAAGGCATTTTTAAAATCATAACCGGGCATGTTTAAGCTGGTCATGATCTCTGGAATTAAAAAAGCAAACACGATCTGAAAAAATAGCACCGAAGTGGTACGCATTACTTGGTATTTATTACCTCTGTATTTGATGTACATGCGTAAAGCCATAACCACCATAATCGTACAATATAGAAAGCCATATACAAACCACTGACTGGCAGGACTCCCATTTAAAAAGAGGCTAATGGGGTCCACAATAAAGGTCCAGTTAACCACATAATCCGGCATAAAATACAGAAGTAGGTAAAAAGAAACCAAATAGATTAAGACGAGCCACGCGATCCAACCTCTATTGGTGCTGGCTTTTAAATAAATGCCATCATTTTTGATACCTGCTTTTCCTAGTAAAATAAAATTGGGTAAAATAAACAACAAAGAGCCTAAAATCCCGAGACCAAAAGTAAGCATCCACATCAAACCTGCATGCGCTTTTAGATAGCCTTTGCCTGCTATTTTAGCAAGATCAAAACTCAATGTGTGTGGCTTTCCATAAATTTTATATTGATATTGTTTGCCTTTTTTATCCCAGTTTTTCTCAGCGTCGTATTGGGCAATGAGTAAGTCATAATGGTTATTGGCTACTTCATAAGCATGGCGCACTCGATCGGAGAATTCGAAAATAGTTAGGGGATCATCTGTAACAAAGGCTTTGGTAAGTTCCGTTTTGATTATCTCGTTTTGATAACCTTTTTCCATTATAAAGGCGTCTAATGCCGATGGCGATAAATGAAAAGAACCCATAAAAATAGTTCCCGTAAAAAGGGACAACCCTATGAGAAAAATAACCAATCCTATATTTTGTATGCGCTTCATTTTTTATGCCTTACTAAAAATCCGTTTCCAGCTTTTCTTTTTTAATTCAATCGACGTATTATTTTCTTGGTTGAATTTGGATAGAATTTCGGATGCGTATTTTTTATAAAATTCAGGATCAAAATTGGCATCGGAGAGATGCGCCAAAACATAGCTTACCGATTTCTTTTTCGTAAGAACCTTGTCAAAAAACGCATGCCGCATGCGCATACCAAAGTTGTTGATGCCAATAAACTGGTGGGTATTTTTATCATAATTAAGATGAATACACATTTTTCCATTTTTGTGCCCCCAGTAAAAGCGGGCTTCGTTTTCTTTGGGCTTCGCCCACACCCAACCATAGGTTTGATATTCGATATCGAAAAATTTTGCAGAATTAAACCAATGCCCAGGATGATAGGCGGTTCTATGGTTACAAATGGTTTGAGCCAAGGTTTCACCCATCATTCTTCCTGTATACCAAACGGCTTCAATGGCCTTTCGTTCTCCCATGGGCTCCTGTTGTTCTGCACAATCTCCAATAGCATAAATATTAGAGATATTGGTTTCTAAAAACCGATTTACTTTTATGCCCCTACCTGTCACTATGTTGCTATCCTTAACAAAATCAATGTTTGGTGAAACCCCTGCCGTTAAGCCCACGACATCACAAAATATTTCTTCCCCTGTTTCTTCAATGATTACAGAGATTACTTGACCCGAGGCATTGGCTTTTATTTCTCTTAATTGGGTACTCAAACGCAAGTCGACATGATGTTCCCTAATATGTCTGTTGATCATCTCAGATTCTTGATCCGGTAAAACGTCATTCCAAAAACTTTTTTCTCGAACTAAAAAGGTGACGGGAATATTTCGGCTGCGCAGCATTTCAGCTAATTCAATACCAATCAATCCACCACCTACAATTACCGCGCGTTTACACACTTGATTATTGGGTGCAAATTGCTCTAAAAAGTTAAAGGTATATTCATCTCTCACGCCTAAATGGTCGGCGCCTTTCGCGATTTTAGGAAATAAATCACCTTTCATCTCCCCTCTTCCAGACATCTTATTAATGCCAATACCATGCGCGGTGAAACGTAAGCCACTTTGAAGCACAACGTGCCAAAAAGGTTCAAAGACTGGCTGTAAAAGGCCCCCTCCGCCAATTACCAGCAGCACATTTGGGTTATACTGTTTTAAGTAGTCAATGTGCGCTTTAAACTCCTTTAACCATACAGGAGAACAAAAAAGGTCGGGGCCGTCTTTACCCACTATTTCTTTTAAACCAAGATGGGAAATATAGTCCCCAACGTTTCTTTTGTTTGCATAAATGTAAACGACAGGAGCGGTTTTTAAGTATTTTTTCCTTGTGAACTTTTGCTTTAGATAGAATGAAAGTGAGCCATAAAGATC
>CAJXAT010000107.1 GCA_913050055.1 uncultured Flammeovirgaceae bacterium
AAGAATACGTCGATTAGAATTTGCCTTGAAGGCATAATGAATCTGGTAGGGTCCATTGCCTAAACCTTCCTGAGCCGTTCTGATGGTCTTTTGAAGGAGGGCTGTATCGTAATAATAAAATGGCGTTTCAATGGATCGAAAATGATCTGAATTAGCATAAATTGACATTAGCTGCAATATTTTTTCTTGGCAATAGATGAACCCTCGACATTGAGACGTTCTGCATGACTAAAATCTTCACAGGCCGATTCAACCTTCTTCAAAGAGATTTTTAAAGCTCCACGGTAATAAAAGGCATCCCCGTAATCAGGATTTAACTTAATGGCCTTTTTATAAGACTTGAGTGCGTCGTCGAAATAACCCATTTGATGGGCTCCTTTGGCAAGCCAGAAATGAGATTGTGCAAAATTAGGACCCCACTTGACGGCTTTTTGAGCTGCCAATACAGCTTGCTCGAAATCTCCTGACTCATATTTGACCTTAGCTATACTGGTTTGTGCTTTGATATTTTTCTTGTCTAATTCTAGTATTTTTTGAAAATCATTCAAGGCATTTTCATATTCACCGATTTCCTCAAAGCTCCTACCCCTATTGTATAGTAGAGCTACAGTAGGTCCGTGTCCAGACAAGTAATTAGAATAAGAAACAATCGCCTCATCATAAGCCCCTTGCTCAAAATAATCATCGGCAACTTGTGTGTGCTCTACACAACTACAAACGGCGATTATTAGAAAAACAATAAAATATTTCATATCTTAAATCTCGCTTGTTTAACATTAAAGTTATTCATAATCTTTACCAAATTTAATATTTTTATAATCTACTATGGTACAAGTGGCATGTCCAAAAAACATTTGTGCTTCGATCTTCAGCGGCAGCTGATCTTTGTCTGCAGAAATCCAAGCGGTAATCGGGGACTCTCCCCTAAAAATATCATTATCAGGTAAAATGGGCTGCACTTGATGTGCCATTCGTTTACCAACCTTAGATTTGAGTAGTTTCTTACCCTTATAAATCAAACCAAAATCATAAAAGATCTCATCATAAAAGGCTTTGAACCTTATGGTATCACTTGGCATTAATTTGTTAAAATCTATATTTCTCAACTTCAAGTAGCCACTCATCAAATCATTCATTTCCCCCTCATAATCAAAATACTGGGTTGGTTTTTTCTTTTCTTTTCTGACCTTGTCTACCTTAATTCGATGTGCCTTTTTATCAAAATAAACTTCATCTCGACGAGTGTATCTCCCCTCCTCTATATCCGAATAAGTTGTTAAAGGCAGTAAATCCGACTTTTCTATAAAAGCTCCCCAAGTATCATCCACTTTGGTAAACAAACTCAGAAAACCCGCCGTTTGGCCTGATACCTCTACCTGATAACAGTCCTCGTCATAAAACATCGTATCTAAGACTTGTAGTGAAGCGGATCCTACCGTAAACCAACCATAATTCAGATTGAATTTTAATTGCTCTCCTGAGATAAAATTATTTTCAGATGACAATTCTTGAATTTCTGTCTGGGCCATACTACAAGTACTCATGAGTCCTAAAAAAAGAATAATATAAATTTTCATCAACCTAAATAAATATTAACATCCCAATCAAAAACCTATATCTTCTTCGAAGCTAAGTTAAACAGCAACATTATTTTCTCTCAAGGCTGCGTTTAACGATGTTTTCTTATCCGTACTTGTCTTTCTTTGTCCAATGATCATAGCGCAGGGTACGTTAAATTCGCCTGCAGGAAATTTTTTTGCATAAGACCCCGGTATTACCACAGACCGCTCAGGTACATAGCCCTTGTACTCCACAGGCTCACTCTCTGTCACATCGATGATCTTAGAGCTGGCAGTCAACACCACATTGGCGCCAAGTACTGCCTCTTTACCTATCCTAATTCCTTCAACTACAATGCATCTAGAGCCAATAAAAGCGTCATCTTCAATGATAACAGGAGCTGCTTGCACAGGCTCTAAGACCCCTCCAATACCTACCCCTCCGCTCAAGTGAACATTCTTACCTATTTGGGCGCAACTTCCTACTGTCGCCCAGGTATCTACCATGGTACCTTCATCTACATAGGCCCCAATATTTACATACGACGGCATTAAAATACAACCTTTGCTAATGAATGATCCATATCTAGCTACTGCATGGGGAACGACACGAACTCCCAATAAATCATATCCCGATTTTAATTTTATTTTATCGTGAAATTGAAAGGGTCCCACTTCAATAAGTTGCATTTTCATTAAAGGAAAATATAAGATCACGGCTTTCTTGAGCCACTTATTTACTTGCCATACACCATTTACGGGCTCCGCAATTCTTCTGCGTCCGATATCAAGATCATCCAGCACCGTTTTGATGGCAAGAATAACCTCTTTTTCGACTAACAACGACCTATCGACCCAAGCATTTTCTATTAGTTTCTCTAAATCCATAA
Source organism: uncultured Flammeovirgaceae bacterium (assembly GCA_913050055.1). GTDB lineage: Bacteria > Bacteroidota > Bacteroidia > Cytophagales > Cyclobacteriaceae > UBA4465. The sequence continues at coordinate 2,450 of CAJXAT010000107.1, forward strand.
ACAGTAATATTATTTACTAAACATCATCATCTTTCATTTTAACCCGTAAAAAGTTAAAATAATTCGTTCGCTAATCTAATCACCCTTTTGATTTAAGCAATGATTAGACCAAACAATATAGATTAAATGTATAAAATTAATGATTAATGAAGTTCATTTATTCAGTATTTTGAAATGATAATGTAATCAAAACGAATCCAAAAATCCCCACTAAAATGGATGCATTATTAAATAAGCTATGCTTTTTTTACTCGTCTTTAATCTATGGAGTGGAATTCTTTCACCCCTATATTTACTATCATTATCAGAGTTCTATTCATTCTACTCCGCTTAAAAAGCTTTAATAAAATCTTATCTATTACATTAAAATAAAATACTCATATCATTGAAATATAAGTTATTATAATTTCTAAATAAGTATATCTAAATTAATTTTTAGATTAGTCTAAAAATTTAATTAGCTTTGCCTTGTGGAAAAGTCTCTTAGTCTTACTGAAGAAAATTACATTAAGGCTATTTTTCAAATAGGAACTACTCCGGAGTCCAATGTCTCTACCAATGCTTTGGCCGATAATTTACAAACAAAGCCTGCCACTGTAAGCGATATGATCAAAAAGCTTTCTTATAAAAAATTAATTTTTTATAAGAAATATAAGGGAGTTACTTTATCAGCATCAGGCTCAAAAGAGGCCTTAAAAATTATAAGAAAGCATAGGTTGTGGGAAGTCTTTTTGGTGAATCATTTATATTTTAAATGGGATCAAGTGCACGAAATTGCAGAACAATTGGAACACATAAAATCTTCCGAACTGATCAATCGATTGGATGACTTTCTTGGAAATCCAACCATCGATCCACACGGAGATCCTATACCTGATGCCAACGGTCAAGTTCAACTAGGCCCTTCGAAGTTATTATCCGAAATGACCTCTCATGAAAATGGAATTATAGTGGGTGTGAAAAATGAAAATCCCCTTCTCTTACAGCATCTAGATAAAATAAATATCCGATTAGGATTACACATTGAAGTGACAGAGGTCAATGATTTTGATCAATCTATGCAGGTTAAATTGGCAGATTTAGGTACGCTGTTTCTTTCCGAAAAAATTACTTCTCAAATATTAATTGCAAAAAATTTATGATCCTGCTTTTAAATTTAGAAAAATTATTTACTCCCCTGCTTAATCAAGCCTATATATCCTTATTTTTTACTGCTCTTTTAATTTTGTTTTTTATTCTCAAGAAATATCAATATTCACTGCGGTCGCTACTTCCATTTAAATATGTCGAAAAATCTATCACTGAAGATCTGCTCAAACAGCTCTATCATATAACCTCCAGTCAAAAGACCACGGACTTTAGGATGCTTTCAGGAGCCTTAAAAATACCAGAAAGAAAAATATTAAAAGTCGTTGAATCAATGACTCAAAACGGACTAATTCATATATCTGAAGGCCATGTTACGCTGACCAAAACTGGAAAAAACTATGCTCTCAGCATCATCAGAATTCACCGATTATGGGAAAAATATCTTTCGGAGAAAACTGGTTTTGATAAATCCCTATGGCATGACTTGGCAGAAGCTAAAGAGCATCAATTATCAAAGGAAGAAACTGAGGCACTTTATGAAGAACTCGGGAGGCCTCGATTTGATCCACATGGTGATCCTATTCCCACTGCTTTAGGCGAAATGATTTCGGAGACTGGTACCTCTATTGTAGGCATTCCAAAAGGAACCGTTACAAAAATCATACACATTGAAGATGAACCTAAATCAATATATCGGCAGATTATCAAAGAAAAATTGCATATCGGTGCACATGTGAAAATACTCAACGCTGACAATCATCATATCATTTTTGAGTCTGAAGGACACTCCATCCAATTGTCTACTGTCGTAGCCAGCAATATTCAAGTAGTACTTTTAAACTCACAAGAGACATACGAAGAAGGCAACGTACGTCTTTCTAGTTTGATCGAAGGGGAACATGCAACGATTTTAGGTATTTCTAGCGAATGTAGGGGTGCCAACCGGCGCAGGTTGCTAGACCTAGGATTCATCAAGGGTACTTTTCTCAACTTAGAGTACATGGGGCCTAACCAAAACCCAAGAGCCTATCGACTCCGAAATACTTTAATTGCCTTGAGAAATGATCAAGCTGATTTCATCCTGATTAAAAAAACCCAATATGACAGAACTGGAAGCTTGTGATTCATGTGCGCTGAATAATTCAGCACAACTATTAAAGCTTGGCATTAATGTAGAGAATGCTGACTACGTCATTGCCTTGGCCGGCAACCCCAATACAGGTAAAAGTACCGTCTTCAATTCCCTTACTGGACTCAAGCAGCACACGGGTAATTGGCCTGGAAAAACCGTTACCCGCGCAGAAGGAGGCTACCGCTTTAAAGATCACAAAATGAAGCTGATTGATCTGCCAGGAACCTATTCATTATTATCTACCTCCCAAGATGAAGAAATTACAAGAAATTTTATCCTCTTTGGAAAGCCGGATGTCACCATCATTGTGGTCGATGCTGCCAGAATAGAAAGGAATCTCAATTTAGTCTTACAAATACTCGAAATCACAGATCGCGCCGTGCTTTGCCTCAATCTTATGGATGAAGCGCTCAGACATCATATTGATATCGATGAACGAACCTTAGGCAAAGAACTAGGTATTCCCGTCGTTAAATGCAGTGCCATTAAGAAGCAAGGCATCTCAGAATTGATCAGCACTGTACATCAAGTGGCCACGCGGCAAATCATCTGTAAACCTCACCGCATCAAAGGGCTCTCAAAATCTGTCAAAAAAATGGTCGAAAAATTAGATAAAATAATAAGAAAAAACTACCCCGGACTACCCAACAGCAGATGGATTGCCATGCGACTCTTAGATGCAGATGCAGATATTATTAAAGCACTTAAAAATGGCGATTTTATCAATAATTAACATGAAAAACAAAGATATACAAGACCTATTGGATCTAGCCTCTGAGCTCAGATGGGAAATTGGGGAAAACTTTCATGATACTTTGGTCGAAGGTATTTATACTGATGCTGCTCAGATTGCCCAAAAGACAGAAATTAAGATAGGAGAACCTAATCCTTATAGTTTTGAAAGAAAATTAGATCAAGTACTTACCAGTAAAAAATACGGCTTCCCCGTAATGATTCTCATCCTTTCGATCATTTTATGGCTGACGATTCAAGGAGCAAATTATCCATCTAGCTTATTGGCGAGCTTCTTTTTAGAGTTTCTTTATCCCATGCTGAAGACAGGAGCTTCCCAAATAGGTCTTCCTTGGTGGTTGGATGGTTTTCTCATCGACGGAGTCTACTTGGCCTTGGGTTGGGTTATCTCGGTGATGCTTCCCCCTATGGCCATATTCTTCCCCATGTTTACCTTGCTCGAAGATTTTGGTTATTTGCCCAGAGTAGCTTTCAATCTCGATTCATTATTCAAAAAGTCTGGTGCACATGGTAAACAAGCCCTCACCATGAGTATGGGATGGGGTTGTAATGCTGCAGGCGTAGTCGCAACTCGTATCATTGACAGCCCAAGAGAACGGCTCATTGCCATTATTACCAATAACTTTTCGCTCTGCAATGGCCGATGGCCAACCCAAATATTGATCGCTACTATTTTTATCGGCGCCTTAGTACCCGATAATTTTTCATCTATTTTAGCCAGTTTAGCCGTCATTGGTATCGCTCTTTTAGGTATCGGGTTTACTTTTTTATCCTCTTGGATGCTGTCAAAAACCTTATTAAAAGGAGAAGTCTCCACCTTTGCCTTAGAATTACCTCCTTTCCGTCCTCCTAATCTCTGGACCACCCTTTATACTTCTTTGATTGATCGAACTTTAATAGTATTATGGCGAGCCATAGTCTTTGCGGCGCCTGCGGGTGCCATCATCTGGCTGATTTCCAATATTTATGTGGATGATTTAAGCTTGGCCAACATTACCATTGATTGGATGGATGGTTTTGGGCTATTTTTTGGCTTGAATGGAGTCATCTTATTGGCCTATGTGGTGGCCATTCCTGCCAATGAAATTGTCATTCCCACCATTTTGATGCTTACCGTTGCCCACCTAAATCTCATGGGAGCAGGTAACGGCGTCATGTTTGAGTTAGAATCGACAACAGAAACGGCTGCCTTGCTGCACGCGGGAGGTTGGACCCTGCTCACAGGTATTAATTTAATGCTCTTTAGTCTGCTCCATAATCCATGCAGTACGACCATTTATACCATATACCAGGAAACTAAAAGCTGGAAATGGACAGTATTTGCAAGTATCATGCCGGTGATTTTAGGCTTTTTGGTCATCTTTTTGGTTACACAAATGTGGCAATTATTCCAATGAATGGTGGTCTCGAAAATAAAAAAGTACCTTTCCCATTGCTCAAAATAAAAAACCACGGCGGCTAACTTGCCTTGACATTGAGCATAAAATGCTACATATCACCTATCTTGTAAACATAACATGAATACACATAAAGATACCATTGTTGCTTTGTCCACCGCCCCGGGTATCGGTGCCATCGGTATTATTAGAATTTCTGGTATTGCTGCTTTTCCTATCGTCAACACATTGTTTCCAAGTAAGGACCTAAATATTCAAAAAACACATACCATACATTACGGGCATCTACTGAAAAATAATCAAATTCTTGATGAGGTAGTAGTCTCCTTGTTCAAAGGTCCCCAATCTTATACCAAGGAAGACGTCATTGAAATCTCATGTCATGGATCTCCTTACTTGCTCCAAAAAGTCATTGAAGCACTCATCGATGGAGGGGCTCGATTGGCTAAACCTGGTGAATTTACCCAAAGGGCCTTCCTCAACGGGCGATTTGATTTGGCTCAGGCAGAGGCAGTGGCAGATCTGATTGCTTCAGAGAATGAAACCTCACATCAAGCAGCGATCAACCAAATGCGAGGGGGATTTTCAGCCGAAATCAAAAAACTAAGAGAAGAATTGATCCATTTTGCCTCCATGATCGAGCTAGAACTTGATTTTGGTGAAGAAGATGTAGAATTTGCCAATCGCGAAGAGCTCAAATCATTGGTCAAGAAAATCCAAGGAGCAATCCAAGGATTGATCGAAAGCTTCAGCTTGGGAAATGTCATCAAAAAAGGCATTCCCACGGTAATCGCCGGTAAACCCAATTCAGGCAAATCTACCCTACTCAATGCCTTGCTCAATGAAGAAAAAGCCATCGTCTCGGATATCCCAGGTACTACTCGAGATTTTATTGAAGATGAAATTATTTTGACAGGTATCGCCTTTCGATTTGTAGATACGGCAGGCATCCGAGCTACCCAAGATCAAGTAGAGGCCATGGGTGTCGCTCGAACACATACCAAAATGCGGGAAGCTTCTATACTGCTCTATATGATAGACCTTCAAAATGATAGCTTGTCTGCTTATCAGGAACAATTGTCCTCCTTGGAGCAGCAAGAAGTCCCTTTCATCATCGTAGGTAATAAGCTGGATCAAGCAGACCAAAATTTAAAAATGCATGTCCAAACTCATGATCGGGCAGTCTTAATCTCGGCGGCTTCTAAAACCAATCTCGAGGAATTGAAAAGCAAACTGATTGATGTCCTAGATCTGACCCAATTTAAAAATAGCAATACCATCGTGACCAATGTGCGTCATTATGAGGGGTTGATGCAAACGAAAATAGCCCTTCAAAAAGTATTACAGGGTATCGCCGATGATATTACCCATGATTTTCTGGCAGTCGACATTCGACAATCACTGTATGCCTTAGGCGAAATCACTGGCGAAATCACTACCGGCGATTTGCTAGAGAATATATTTTCTAAATTCTGTATCGGTAAGTAATGTAGTTTTCCTTCCATAATCTAATTCTTTACAAACACTCTATTTACTGATTAGAATACTCTCATTTGTTTTCCTTTGATTAGATATTATTTGTTACATTAGTGCCCCAATAGTGCCCCAACTTCTATAAGTAATATATTTTAACTAATTGATTATAAGTGTATAAATATTAAATAAACCACCAAAAGTAGTTACTGTATTGGGGAAGTAATCTCCTTTCTTTTTATTAGTTAAATTCTTCTTGTTGTGTGATTTAAGTCATTTATTTTCTTTTTACTTATGTTTACCAGAAGGCTTTAAAGGCTCTTTATAATACTTTCCCTAATAGAGATAAACTCGTTAAT
>CAJXAT010000108.1 GCA_913050055.1 uncultured Flammeovirgaceae bacterium
TTTAAGTTTGTGATTATACTTGGACTTGGTAAATTTTTCTGTGGCGTAATTTTTGGTAAGCATGATGTTTTTAATCTTTTTATTTGAAGGAATCTCAAACATGGCATCTGTAATAATAACTTCTAGAATAGCTCTTAAACCTCGTGCTCCGAGCTTCAATTCCAAGGCTTTGGTGACTATATAGTCTAGCGCTTTATCTTCTATCGTAAGCTTAACATCTTCCATATCAAATAGTTTTTTGAACTGCTTAATTAATGCATTTTTAGGTTCTGTCAAAATTTTCTTGAGCGCATCTAGGTCTAGTGGATCAAGATGTGTTAAAACGGGAAGTCGACCAATCAGCTCGGGAATTAATCCGAAATTCTTGAGGTCTTGGGCAGTGACATATTTCAATAAATTTTCCTTATCAAAAGATTTTGAGGTATCATTTTGACTAGAGAAACCAATAGCTCGCGTATTGATCCGATTGGTAATATGATCTTCAATTCCGTCAAAAGCACCTCCGCAGATAAAAAGGATATTTTCAGTATTTAATGAGATCATTTTCTGATCGGGATGTTTTCTCCCTCCTTGTGGAGGCACATTTACAGAAGTCCCTTCAAGTAATTTAAGCAGGGCTTGTTGTACACCTTCACCACTTACATCGCGAGTGATAGAAGGATTGTCTGATTTTCGGGCAATTTTGTCTATCTCATCGATGTAAATGATGCCACGTTCCGCTTGGGCAACGTCATAGTCAGCATTTTGTAGGAGTCGAGTGAGAATACTTTCGACATCTTCACCTACATAGCCCGCCTCTGTTAATATGGTGGCATCAGCAATACAAAAAGGGACTTCGAGCACCTTTGCCAAGGTCTTGGCAAGGTAAGTTTTACCGGTACCCGTTTGACCGACCATAACAATATTGGATTTTTCAATCATGATATCGCTATCAAGGGTATTTTGGCTAAGTCTTTTAAAGTGATTGTAAACGGCAACCGAGAGATATTTTTTTGCTTCATCTTGGCCGATGATATAAGCATCAAGATGGCGCTTCATATCGATGGGTTTGATCAATTTGAATTCCGGCGTATCTCCGGTATTGGCTTTGGTCTTAACTTCTTCATTTAAGATTTGTTGCGCTTGAATGATGCATTTATCACAAATATGGGCATGAATACCCGATATCATAAGATCTACATCTTTCTTATCTCTTCCACAAAAACTACAAGTTACATGTGCCATATTATTTTTTCTCTAAAACTTCGTCAATCAAGCCATATTCTTTGGCCTCACTCGCGCGCATCCAATAATCTCTATCTGAATCTCTCTCTATTTGCTCGTATTTTTTACCTGCATGCTTGGCCAATATTTCGTACAAATCTTTCCGCAGTTCTTGCATTTGCCTCAATGTAATTTCCATGTCACTTGATTGACCTTGCATACCACCGCTAGGCTGATGTATCATGACCCGAGAGTGTGGAAGGGCGGAGCGTTTCTTTGGAGCACCACCAGCCAAAAGTACGGCCCCCATAGAGGCAGCCATTCCTGTACAAATTGTAGCGACGTCAGGCCCAACGTACTGCATGGTGTCATACATACCAAGACCTGCATAAACAGAACCACCTGGGCTATTAATATACAAAAGGATGTCTTTTTTCGCATCAACAGATTCTAGAAATAATAATTGGGCCGTTATTATGTTGGCGATATTTTCTTCCACTTGCATGCCCAGAAAGATAATGCGATCCATAATCAATCTCGAGAAGACATCGATTTCTCTAAAGTTGGTGGGTCGTTCTTCTATCACCGCACGCGTCATGTTTTCTACTTTATCGACGTATGAATCGAAGGTAAGACCGTTGATGCCTTGTCCTTTAACCGCAAATTTTCTAAATTCTTCTTTGTTGATCATTCTGATTATTTTCCTTTAAATATAGTTATTTCTAAAATAAAGCTTAAGCTGTTCATTTTTAAAACTTAAAAAAGGTTTATAAAGTTCTAATTTTTTCTAAAATCATCTAAAGAAACCATTTTCTCTTTAGCGGTTATCTCATTCGCTATAAAGCTGAATACCTTCCTATTCTGTATTTCATTAAATATCTTCATGTAGTTGTCCCCACTTTCAGCTTTCAAATAGTTTTCAGCCATAGCATCCATTTGATCTCCTAAATGCTCCAAAGCATTCATACCTCCAAATTGCTGTGCCAACATTATCTTGGCTTCACCTAGAATTTCATCATTTTCAATTTTTATGGCTTGATCTTTTGTAATTTTATTTCTCACAAGAGACCATTTTAATTCTTTCTGATAATGATCGTATTCTTTTTCAAGCACTTCAGGACTGATATTTTCGTTGGTCCGTAAGAGCCAATTTTTTAGAAAATTATTGGGTAGCGTAATTTTAGTCACATCGATAATTTTTTCTCGAATTTTATGATGAAACAATTTAACCGCTTCGGCCTTGTAATTTTTATTAATGGTCTCTTTAATTTTAGTATTAAATGCTTCTTCCGTCTTCACGTTATCTTTTCCAAAAGTTTTGTCAAAAAGCTCTTGATTTACTAAGGCAGGTACCGTATGACTGATGCCTTTGATCGTAAATTTAAATTTACCTTTTACATTTTTTATTTCCTCTTCAGTCAATTTTGTGATGTGAGGAAAATAACGCTCATCGTTAAAAGACTTCTTGTGATCAAGATCAATGCCGTCCCCAACTTTGGATCCAACGAGCTTTTTCGATACACTTTTTTGAAATTCTTTAAATTCAAAAGTCACTTCTTTGTCTTCAATCTTATCTTTTGTCGATAAGACGCCATACAAGGTATCTCCTTGAGTTACTATTTCTGCATTAGTCACCTCTCCAAATTGCTGTTGAAGATTGACTAATGTTTCTTTCATTACCCCCTCATCAATTTTGATTTTCTGATGCTCAATTTTTATTTTTTTATCAATTTTTAGATCAAAATCGGGCGCATAGCCTACATTAAAACTGAATTCAAAATCTTTTTGGCTAGCCCAATCAATAGGCACCTCACTGTCAATAGGAACAGGTTCACCCAAGAACTGGAGATCGCTTTCCTTAAGGTAGTTGTTTAAAGAATCTCCGATGATTTTGTTAATTTCTTCAGCAGTGATTTGAGGGCCGTACATCTTTTCTATAATACTAAAAGGAACTTTTCCAGGCCTAAAGCCTTTGATATTAGCTTTTTTACTAAAATCTTTGATTTTTTCTGTTACCTGAGGTTGATAATCAACATTCTTTAAGCTAATTTTAATTAGAGCTTCTGAATTTTCAATTTTATCAAAATTAATTTCCAAAGTATTGTCGTTTAGTAATGAATTAAAAAAAACCCTCTCATGACATGATATGCACAAGAGGGTTCTGTGCGGATGGAGGGACTCGAACCCCCATGCCTCACGGCGCTAGATCCTAAGTCTAGTGCGTCTACCAATTTCGCCACATCCGCAAATCGGAGTGCAAATCTAATGAAATGAATAATTGAAACCATAAAATTAGAACAAGTTTTTATAATTTATGCTTGAAGCAAAACAGGAAGAAGAAAAGAAGGAAATAGTTAATAGATATCGCAGGTTATTGCGTAAGGCGAAACCTGTGATGAAAGATGGCGATGCTAAGATCATAAGAAAAGCTTTTAATGTAGCATTAAAAGCACATGAGGGGATGCGCAGAAAATCTGGAGAGCCTTATATTTTTCACCCTCTGAATGTAGCCATTATATGTATCGATGAAATAGGATTGGGTGCGACCTCCATCGTTGCCGCCTTATTACACGATGTGGTTGAAGATACTGACATAACTCTCAATGACATAAAATATATGTTTGGGGATAAGGTGGCCATGATTATCGACGGTTTGACTAAAATTAAAGGCGTATTTGATAAAGACACTTCTCAGCAAGCCGAGAATTTTCGTAAAATGATATTGACTTTGAGTGAGGATGTACGGGTCATTCTCATAAAATTGGCTGATCGACTCCACAATATGCGGACATTGAATAGTTTATCCCAGGAGAAACAATTAAAAATTGCTTCTGAGACCTCTTACATCTTTTCGCCCCTTGCCCATAGGCTGGGCTTATATGCTATTAAAACGGAGCTCGAAGATCTTTGCTTGAAGTATACGGATAACGGTGTATATAAGATGGTTACCAGCAAGATCAATGACACAAAAGACAATAGGAATAAATTTATTAGAAATTTTATCAAACCGATCAGAAATGAGATCGATCGTTTGGGCTATGCCTATGAAATCATTGGAAGATCCAAATCTGTTTACTCGATTTGGCAAAAAATGCAAAAACAAAATGTGCCTTTTGAAGAAGTTTATGATCTTTTTGCCATTAGAATCATTGTAGATGTATCTTCTGATAAAGAAAAATCCATCTGCTGGCAAATCTATTCGATGGTCACAGATGCCTATCAACCCAACCCTGATCGACTCAGGGATTGGGTCAGTATACCTAAAGCTAACGGGTATGAATCCTTACACACGACAGTAATGAGTGATAAAGGTCAATGGGTTGAGGTACAGATCAGAACGAAACGGATGGATGAGATTGCTGAAAAAGGTTATGCAGCACATTGGAAATATAAAGAAACCAATAGCAGGGCTAAAAGTGATATGGGACTTGAACAATGGCTTGAGGATCTCAGAGAGGTTTTGGATCAAAACAACGGATCAGCAATCGAGTTTGTAGATAGCTTTAAGTCTAACCTTTACAACGATGAAGTGTTCACTTTTACGCCCAAAGGAGACTTGGTTACTTTGCCCAAAGGAGCTACCGCATTGGATTTTGCCTTTCATATTCATACACAGGTAGGGGCCACTTGCATTGGAGCAAAGGCAAATCAAAAGTTGGTCTCTTTGAACTATAAACTGAGGAATGGAGATCAGATTGAAGTGCTCACTTCATCTAAGCAAAGATCCAATGAAGATTGGCTCAAAAGCGTAGTTACGTCAAGGGCTAAAGCAAAAATCAGGGAATCCTTAAAAGAGGAAAGTAAGGTAATGATCCAGGAAGGTAAAGGAATTACTAGAAGGAAATTTAAGCAAATGAAGATTATTTTTGATCAGGAAAATATTGCTAAATTAACGGATTTTTTTGATCTCAAAACACCTTCTGATTTATTTCAGCATTTGGGCGCAGGTAAGATAGATCATGTTGAAATAAAAAAATTCAAGCCAGTTAATAAGGATTTGGCGAAAAGATTTTTTAAAAGAATTTTATCACCTATTTCTGACAAAAGAGTTCAAAAACCCCGGGAGAATAAGAACATTGATCAGTTGCTTATTGGAGAGGATCTTAACAAGATAGATTATACGCTGGCTCAATGTTGTAGTCCTATATCGGGGGATGATGTTTTTGCATTCGTTACTATTAAGGAAGGGATCAAGGTGCACAGAAAGAATTGCACTAATGCTCCCGAATTGATTGCGAACCATGGTTATCGCATCTTAAAAGCACGTTGGTCAACTATCCGAGAAGGTTCATTTTTGGTAGGACTCAAAATTATAGGGACGGATAGAATAGGGATCATTAGTGATTTGTCTAACATCATCTCTAGTGAGCTAAAAGTCAATATGAGATCTATGTCGCTTAACACCAATAATGGTATTTTTGAAGGAATGATTGAATTATATGTGGATCATACCTTTCATTTAGACCGTTTAATGAATAAAGTAGAAAAAATATCTGGAGTAGTTAAATTAACAAGGTACAATTAAATCAAAGAAAACTTATCTTTGTAGTTGATGACTCAGTTAACGGGATTAAAAGAGGAAGTAAAAAAAATATTTACGGCTTTCCTTGAGCAAAAAAAACTCAGGAAAACCCCGGAGAGATTTGCCATTCTTGACGAAATTTATGAGCGAAAAGATCATTTTGATGTTGATTCCTTGTACCTGAGTATGCAGGATAAGAATTACAGAGTGAGCAGGGCCACAGTTTACAATACTTTAGACTTACTTGTTGATTGCGATTTAGTTAGCCGGCATCAATTTGGACAGAGTCAATCTCAGTATGAAAAAGCCTTTGGTTTCCGTCAGCATGATCATTTAATTTGCACGGGTTGTCACAAAGTACTTGAGTTCTGTGATCCTAGAATTCAAAACATACAAACTACGGTAGGTGAATTGCTTGAATTTGAAGTGATACATCATTCGTTATTATTGTATGCTAATTGCATTAAAAAAGATTGTCAAAAAAATACTACAAATGATTAGTGTTTTAGAGAAATGACAACGAATTGAGTGTGCGACATTTGTTAAGACAGAGTGCGTAAAAAATAAAAGAAAGAATGGCTAAAGTTGATGTATTATTGGGTCTCCAGTGGGGAGATGAAGGAAAAGGGAAGGTAGTTGACTTTTTAACGCCCAAGTATGATGTTGTCGCTCGCTTTCAGGGAGGTCCCAACGCCGGTCATACCCTCCAATTTGATGGTAAAAAACATGTATTGCACCAGATCCCATCTGGAATATTCAGAGAGGGAACCATCAATATCATAGGCAATGGAGTTGTCTTAGATCCCATTACTTTTGAGAATGAAACACTCGGTCTAGTGCCGTTCAATTTAGACCTGAAGCGATCTTTAATATTATCTACGAAAGCTCAGATGATCATTCCGTCACATCGTTTGTTGGATGCAGCATTCGAAAAATCCAAAGGAGTACTCAAAATTGGATCTACCTTGCGGGGCATTGGTCCTACCTATCAAGATAAGATGGCGCGTGTAGGTTTGAGATTGGGAGACGTTAATGCCAAGGACTTTTATCAAAAATATCAATCATTAAAAGGAAAGCATTGCGAAACCTTAGATCGGTTAGGCTTTGAGTATGATCTTTCGGAACAAGAAGAGGCTTTTTTCAAGGCGATAGAGGTTTTAAGGTCTTTTAGAATATTGAATACAGAATATGTCATCAACGATTTGTTAGATCAAGGCAAGACAGTTTTGGCAGAAGGTGCGCAAGGATCATTACTAGATATTGATTTCGGCAGCTATCCTTATGTAACCAGTTCAAATACCATTTCGGCGGGAGCTTGTACCGGATTAGGTGTTTCGCCTAAATTGATGGGTGAAGTTTTTGGGATATTTAAAGCCTATTGCACACGCGTGGGCAGCGGACCATTTCCAACAGAGTTGTTAGGGGAGAGCGGTGATGCCCTTCGTAAGCAGGGCAATGAGTTCGGAGCGACCACAGGTAGACCTCGAAGATGTGGGTGGTTAGATATTCCGGCTCTGAAGTATGCTGCTATGTTGAATGGCGTTACTCAGCTCTTCATGATGAAAGTAGACATATTGAGTAACCTAGGAGACATAATGGTTTGTGATTCTTATACACACCAAGGTAAAAATACCGATGAGTTTACGGCAGATTTTGATAATGATTGGTCAACCAATTTGAAAAAGTTTCCTTCATGGAGCAATCATGCGTTCAGTAAATATGATGATTTCCCGGTAGAATTAAGAAACTACATAACTTATATAGAGGGACGTACGAATGCCCCAATAAACTTAGTAAGTATCGGACCAGAGCGAGATCGAACGATTATTAAATAATAAAACTCATATTTTATCTGTTACTAGCTTTTTACTATCACATTAGTTTTATATTTGTCGGCCCTAAAAGTAAGGGATAGCAGTGAGTGTGAGAGTTGCGAAGATGAGGTTTAAAAACTTTTCAATTTTAAATCACCTTAAGTTTGCGTTAACGAGTATTAATCACTTATCTTTGCAGTCGCTTATCGAGGGAGAAATCAAAAAGTTAGGAAAAAAGCGAGGTTAATCAAACGGATTAATCAACTATTTACGAGCGAATAAATTACAGAATTGGAATCCGAATGGGGTTTTAGGAGTGTTTATGGTGAGTAAGGAAGTTCTTTGAAATGAATGTTTAAATAGGTAATAAAATGCTCCGTCTGAAATTCTTTTGGGAATGAAGACAGTAGTTAGGTTCAAACACATTGCCCTTTCGGGGGTCTTGCTTTTCGGAGCAAGTAATTCATAAAACAATGGAGAGTTTGATCCTGGCTCAGGATGAACGCTAGCGGCAGGCCTAATACATGCAAGTCGAGGGGCAGCACGAGTACTTGTACTTGGTGGCGACCGGCGCACGGGTGCGTAACGCGTATGCAACCTACCTTATACAGAGGGATAGCCCAGAGAAATTTGGATTAATACCTCATAGTATCATTTGAAGGCATCTGAAGATGATTAAAGATTTATCGGTATAAGATGGGCATGCGTAAGATTAGTTAGTTGGTGAGGTAACAGCTCACCAAGACTTCGATCTTTAGGGGTTCTGAGAGGATGATCCCCCACACTGGTACTGAGATACGGACCAGACTTCTACGGGAGGCAGCAGTAGGGAATATTGGTCAATGGGCGAGAGCCTGAACCAGCCATGCCGCGTGCAGGAAGACGGCCTTCTGGGTTGTAAACTGCTTTTATATGGGAAGAAAATGGCCTTGCGAGGCAGATTGACGGTACCATATGAATAAGCACCGGCTAACTCCGTGCCAGCAGCCGCGGTAATACGGAGGGTGC
>CAJXAT010000109.1 GCA_913050055.1 uncultured Flammeovirgaceae bacterium
TTCCTTGAATATCAATTTTACCAAGAGTAGATGCATCTAAAATTCCAGCACTTTCCCTTGCTGCTTTACTTTCTCTTTGAACAGCTTCGTGCATACTTTCATTTTCTTTTGGATAATACCAGGCTCTTTTCCATTGGCCTACATTTTCAAACTCTGCTTTATGTTCTTGCGCATATCCCAGCATTTTTTTGAATACTTCGGGATGAACTTCTTTTACATCTTGAGTTTCCATGGGATCGTTAACCAAATCATACAGAGTTAAACCAATGATGGCTTGCTCATATTTTCCAGGAATACCATCGCTACCCAGAGAGGGACGTGTTCTGTAATTATGAGGCAGATGCAATTTCCACCGGCCGCTTCCGCTCATCACAGATTCTAATCTTGGTCCTGTCGTAAAAGCATAATAATCATGTGGTGAAATTTGCGTTTCTCCACTCATCAAACTCCAAATATTTTTACCATCTATCGACTGCTGCGGTAAAGGGGTCTCGGTTAAATGAGCAATGGTCGGTAGTAAATCAATAGATAGAAATACCTGATCGGAAACCGAACCTGGAGCCAGCTTTTTAGGATATTTGATTATACAAGCCACTTTCGTCCCGCCATCAAATGAAGTCCCTTTGGCTTCCCTAAAGGGAGTGGTTCCCGCATGATTCCCATAAGAAATCCATGGCCCATTGTCAGAGGTGAAGACCACAAGGGTCTCCTCATCAATACCTACCGCACTTAGGGCATCTATGATCCGACCTATAGATGCATCTAACTCTACAATGACATCCCCATAAAGCCCCACCCCTGACTTCCCTTCAAAGGCTTCACTACAAAACAGTGGAACATGGGGCATGGAATAGGGAACGTATAAAAAAAAGGGTTGCGTTGCATAATCATTAATGAAATTTACGGCATCATATGTGGCCCATTTCGTTAAGTTGCGTTGATCTGCTTTAGAAACAGCTTCTATTTCTACTTCACCATTTTTCCAATACTGGAGCGGAAATTTTCCCCAAAATTCTGGATTCTCGGGATGATATTCCCACATATCGTTGCTGTACATGAGCCCTGAGGAAACATCAAATCCGCGTTGGTGGGATCGCGTGTCCTCTTGATCTCCTAAATGCCACTTACCAAAAATGCCCGTTTTATAACCATCTGCACGGTAAATTTCAGCCATCGTAGGGAAATCAGGTGACAACCCTCTTTCCTTTGGCGCGTGTGCATTAAAGACCTTCGTTCTTCCTGGATAACTACCTGTCAACAAAGCCGCCCTAGAAGCAGAGCAAATGGCCTGTGGTACATAAAAATTTCGATAAACTACTCCCTCTTTGGCCAATCGGTTTACCTGAGGCGTTTTTATCTCTTTTTGTCCAAAAGGTTCAAAATCACTCCATCCAGAATCGTCTAAAAAGATAATGACCACATTGGGCTTATTATTTTTAAGAGATTCAGACGTTCCGCATCCCATCAAGAAACAAAGAAAGAGTAAGCCTAGTGGGGAAATAAAATTCTTGAAGTGATGCATCGTGATTTATGAAAAGTTAAAGGATTCAGCAAAAGTTAAAAATAATAAGGGCTAAAGCTTTTTGATAAGATGATCATATTTGAATATAGAACAAAATATTCATGCCGCCTAGAAGTCTCTATATTGTTTTTTTATTCTACTGATATTTTTTGTCATCTCCGTTATAACCAATATTATAGGACCTTTAATGCCTGATATTATCGAGAGTTTTGACCTTAGTCGCTTTGATCCCATTTGCCTTTTTTATTGCCTATGGTATCATGTCTATTCCTGCAGGCATGTTGCTTCTTAAATTCAAAGAACAGCATCTGATCGTTTCGGCTTTCGTTATAATATTTTTTGGTGCAATCCTATTGGCGTTGCTCCCAAGCTACCTAACTGCTTTGTTTTCATTCTTCATCATTGGTTGTGGTATGGCCGTACTCCAAGTAGTCATTAACCCACTTTTAAGAGTCACTGGTGGCGAAGAACATTTCGTAATATATGTTGTTTTTTGCACAATTAGTTTTTGGATTTGCCTCATTTTTAAGCACCTTAGTTTTTTACTCAATTAGCCGCTGAAACGTTTTTTGCGACCGAGTATTCATTTCTTCAAACTTTAAGCACCTTTTTGATCTCCAAAGAATTACCCTGGATATCCTTGTATTTTTTGTTTTCTATCATCAGCCTCTTTATGATACTCATTTTGGCTTTTTCAAGATTTCCTAAAGTTCAACTTAAATCAAATGAAAAATCAGGTGCTCTCGCCACGCACATTAGACTAATTAAAAATAAGCACATTCGATTATTTTTTTTAGGAATGATCTGCTATGTAAGTGCCGAGCAAGGTATTGCGAATTGGATTTCTCAATTCCTAAATGCATATCATGGCATTGATCCGAAAATGTTGGGAGCAGCCACCATTTCTGATTTTTGGGGACTCATGACCTTGGGCGGGATTATTGGGCTTGTCCTTTTAAAAATCTTAGATAGTCGCTGGGTTCTTATTCCTTTTTCAGGTCTTGCTATGATTTGCCTAATCCTCATGCTTTTCAGTCATGCTGAAATTGCTTTGATTTGCTTCCCATTAACGGGTTTATTTTTATCGGTAATGTATCCCATTCTTTTTTCTTTGACATTGAATTCCTTTGCAGACCATCACGGTTCAATTTTAGGAATATTGGTCACGGGAATTATTGGAGGATCAATATTACCGCTCATCATTGGCGGGTTGGGAGATGCGGTCGGACTTCGGTCAGCTATGTACTTTTTATTTTTCCACTTGCCTTGATTTTGAGTAGTGGTTTTTGGGCAAAGTCCCTGATCATCAATAAAAAAATGCATTGGTTTTATAAAGGATCATAAATATACAGCCCGCTTTGGCCTTGATTGAAAAGGATAATTAAGGCTAAAATAAGCGCCCATCTTTTAAATATTTTCAAAGCCTTTTTTAGGATCTAATAAAGAAATGGAAGCGTGGTCTAAAAATACATGACAATTTGGGTGATGGCGCAAGAGACTTGCAAGACATGAAAGAGAAACCTCTTCTTCGAGCATTTTTTTAATGATCGATGCCTTATTTTGACCACCCACCATCAACAATATATTTCTAGCTTCCATGAGTATCCCTAAACAAAGTGTCAACCTTTAGGATAACTTTTGAGGTTGTTCAAAATATTTTTGTCCGGTTTGTGTGGTCAAAGGATCTAAATCAACCGTTTGACTTCGTAAATCTACAGGGGTAAATGGTTCATTCATGCCAATATGGCCATTGAGGCCTAGACCCAAAATAGCTACGTCAATACCGCCTTGCTTTTTAATATACATCTGATTAAGGAGACATTCGGCAAACATATCAACCGATCGACCATCAAAAAAACATATCTGTTCATCAGGCACACGCAAGGGATGGAAAAGATCTTGATCCAAATGATACCTACAACTGCCTATATCTTGGCCATTTAAACCTATCCATTCATCTAAGCCTAAAAATTCTAGTCTGCTGTATCTAAACTGTTTGTTTCTACGCTTGTTACTAACTACTTATAAACTCCTTTGGAAAAATCTCCCTAAGCCACGCAAACCAATGACTCTGGCGCTTCTTTTGCCGAATCAATCAAGACCTTCGTTGCAACGGTGCTCAATTATTCGTTGATGTTCTAAATTATTACATTCATGTAATTTTATAATATATTTCTACTAATATGCGAAGTAAGCACACTCCAAATGGGCATATAATTCAATATAATAAAATGAAAGTGAATACTATTTGGTGACCTGCAGAAAATATTCTCCAAAATAAACCTTTATATCAGAAGCTTGAAGTCCAATAAAACGGTCGGCTAATTGTATGTGGGACCTCTACCAAACCTACTTCGGCCGAGAGAAATGTAACTGATTTTTTTAAAAAACTAGGCGTGATGTATTTGCTCCACTCCTACAAAGGAGTGAATTAGATGCAATAAGGAACAATTTATTTGAATAGCAGTCATGGCAAACAACAAAATTGTAGTGGCTTAAATTGATAACCTAGATGAAAAATAAAAAAATCGTGTTGCTCAGATGAGAAAATCAGAATCATTAATTAAACGCATTTAATAGATATGAGTCTTGATTTGAGTGATTTCTGTACAGCAATCCATACGCTCCACAGAAAATAGCAAACCGCTCAATTTAAGTATCAGTGGAAAATAAAAAAGCCGCCTACATAAAATGTAAGTGGCTGATAATCATTGTGGGCCCACCAGGACTCGAACCTGGGACCACCTGATTATGAGTCAGGTGCTCTAACCAACTGAGCTATAGGCCCATGACTTAATGAGCGCAATTTTAGTCGATTTCTGTGAATATACCAACGTATAGAAATCGTATTTTAAGAGAAATATTAAATTATTAACCTCCCTGTCGCATGTATTTGAGCCTTCAACTTTCGATAATCTTTTCCCAATTGGGTATAATTCGCCTTATTTGCTCGTTATTCAACTTTAAAAACATATTTTAATTAGAAATTAAGAAGATTTCATAAATTTTATGCCCTATTTCATTTCAAAATGATAAATGTTTAAAAAATGTATTTATTTTTTATGTATTTTGTAAAAATATAATGACATTTTTATTTTTTACTTTTAAAAGGATCTTTTTGGATCATCTTATTTATTTTTGTTCATGGTAGTAATACCAATCTCCCTCTTCAAGAATATCAAATGAAAGAATATGAGCAAAGGCCTTTACGACTCCAAATTTGAACATGACTCATGTGGTGTTGGTTGCATCACAAACTTTAAAGGCATCAAATCCCATGCCATCGTCAAAGATGCATTGACCATGCTAGAAAATATGGAGCACAGGGGTGCTACCGGTTCAGATCCCGATACAGGTGATGGTGCTGGTATTTTAATTCAAATACCTCATGATTTTTTGGAAGAGCAATTACAAACTTTCGGGATTCCACTTCCTAAAGCAGGTCTTTATGGCGTAGGAATGATCTTCTATCCTCAGCACTATGGCACGAGAGAGCTTTGTAGGAAAGTCATCAATAATTGCATGACTACTATGAAATTTAAACTCATTAGCTACCGATTGGTTCCCACAGATGCTAATGTTCCGGGACATGAGTCAAAGTCTGTAGAGCCTTACATCGAGCAGCTTTTTCTGGTTCATGAGGACAAGACCGTTCAAGGTGATGACCTTGAACGTAAACTATTTGTTTTAAGTAATTACATTACGCATCAAATAAATAACTTTGTGCATGCCGCCAATGATGAATTTTATATTGCCTCTCTCTCTTGTAATACCCTTATTTATAAAGGTCAACTTAAAACTGACCAATTAAGAAGCTACTATCATGATCTTCAGAATGAACGCCTCACCTCCGCTTTGGCCATTGTGCATTCAAGATTTTCAACAAATACCTTTCCCAATTGGAAATTGGCGCAACCGTTTAGATACATTGCCCACAATGGAGAAATCAATACCATTCGTGGAAATGTCACTAAAATGAGGTCTAAAGAGGCGTTGATGCATTCAGCGTATTTTTCCTCAAAGGAGTTATCCTACTTGATTCCCATTACAGATCCGACTAATTCTGATTCTGCAAATCTAGATGGCTTGGTAGAGTTACTTACCTTATCTGGTCGAAGCTTACCTCATGTTTTGATGATGCTCGTCCCAGAAGCCTGGCAGGCCAACAAACAAATGGATACAAACAGAAAGGACTTCTACAAATACCATGCAGCCATGATGGAACCTTGGGATGGTCCAGCCGCCCTCTTTTTTACGAA
Organism: uncultured Flammeovirgaceae bacterium; assembly: GCA_913050055.1. Taxonomy (GTDB): domain Bacteria; phylum Bacteroidota; class Bacteroidia; order Cytophagales; family Cyclobacteriaceae; genus UBA4465. The sequence goes on from CAJXAT010000109.1 coordinate 5,782, forward strand.
CGGAGAACAAATTGGAGCCACTTTAGATCGCAATGGACTGAGACCCGCCCGTTATTGTATTACCTCAGATCACCGGCTCATTATGGCTTCTGAAGCTGGGGCCATTGTTACAAATGAGACCAAAATCATCAAAAAAGGTAGACTCCAACCCGGAAAGATGTTACTAGCCGATTTGTCTTTAGGCGTTATTTATGATGATTCGCAGATAAAAGCACTGGTTTGTGATGACAAGCCCTACAAAAAGTGGCTAAAAGAACAACGCATCAAGTTAAGGCTCATGCCTATTCCTGAACTTCAGGCAAAGATCATCGAAACCCACAGACTTACCACCAGACAGATCTCCAATGGCATGACCGAAGAGGATGTCAAAATAACGATTTTACCTTTTGCTCGCACCGGAGCGGAACCTTTGGGATCTATGGGCTCTGATGTTCCACTGGCCGTCCTTTCAAAGCAAAGTCAGCATATTTCCAATTACTTCAAACAATACTTTGCTCAGGTTAGTAACCCTCCTATTGATCCCATTCGAGAAAGACTGGTCATGTCGCTGTACACTCGAATAGGTAAATCTTTAAACTTGTTAGAAGAATCAGCCAAACATTCAAGACAAGTCCACATATCTCAACCAATCCTTTCAAGAGACGACTTTTACAGAATAAAAAGATTGACACGACATGGAATGGATTACTACATCATTGATGCGACCCTAAATGTGGCTAACAAAGAAACTTTACGTATGGCGATAGGGAGAATATGTAATGAGGCTGAAGATGCCATTAATAAAGGGAATAGTATACTTATCATTTCTAACAGAAAAGAAAGTAAATATAAAGCAGCTATTCCTAGTTTGCTGGCCACAGGGTCCGTGCATCACCATTTGGTCAATAAAAAATTACGCACCCAAGCAGGAATCGTAGTAGAGTGTAGTGATGCATGGGAAACACACCATTTTGCAACTATTATTGGATATGGTGCCAGTGCAATCTACCCTTACCTTACCTATGATACTATTCAAAACGCACACGACAATAAAGTTTTAGATAATGACCAACCTTTAAATTATTATTTTGAAAATTTAAAGTTTCATCCCCAATCCTAAATGCAGCTTCATAAACTTTAAATTTATTATTTTGGGATAATCTATTATTAATTATACCTGAGCCTCCTGTTTGGACATAACCATGTTTTACCATTGACCTCATTTGCATTTTAGAATTTACATTAGATAAACCATAGGGAAAAATGTTGATCTTATTTCTTAAATTTTCGTTTTGTTTAATTGTATTTTTCATTTTTAAAAGTGCTTCAGAATTAGGTTCAAAAGCTAATACTTCCAAATTTTCCTTTGCAAAATGAAAAGAATAAAATCCACAGTTTGCACCTATATCAATAAATTTTGTTGTTGAACTATTTCTAATTAATTTAGTGAGTATATTAATTTCTTCAATTTCATAATTTTTGTTTAATATGATAGCTCTGTCTATGGGATCTAAAAAATCTAGATACATTTTAAATCCATCAATATTAAATAAGCCTCTATTTTTTTTAAGTATTTTTAATAAACGAATTCCAATTGAGGGGATTAATCTTTTTAATATAGGAATTCTAATTAAATATTTAATCATAAATTTGAGATTACTGGCTTTACACTAATTCATATAATCATTTAATGACCTGGAAAATCTATTAAATTTTCTACTTTATAATTATTTTTAATTAAATTTTGTGAACCACCAAGAATATAAGTAGTTCCAACCTTAAAACTATTAGGTAGTGTTGGGTAAATTGTAACTATTTTGTCTTTTTCTATTAATGCCTTCATAATTATACGCTTTGTGAAATTGATAAGAAAAATGTATTGGCAGCGGTGCAAACTACTTGTATAAAGTTAACCGCACCCGAACTTGCACTATAAGTACCCGATATTGTTGTGACGGTGTTTGACCCCGTGTCAAAAGTTAAAGCGGACGTTCCGCCCGAATCCGTAACAATAATATCTTTAACATCGCCTATTGATGCGTTTGTAAAGTTTAAATCTACGGTAATACTAGATGTCATTGTAAAAACCGCTGCGGTGTCAAAATCTACATCTACATCAGCGGCTGCGGTAAGTGCGGTTGAACCACGTAAACTATCGCCCGTTCCACTTTGTCCGTAAATGTCAGCGGTCATTGAGTTTATAGACACCATGGAATCACGGAGGGTACTTCCTGTTCCGTCGTTCGGTGCTGAGCCTACTCCTATTGCTATTCTTGCCATTTCTTATATTTTATTTTATATTCTTTTTTAAATCCTTGTTTGGTCAACCGTTATTGAAGTGCTATCAACACTAAAACTTGTGCTATCACATGACAACTCTAGTATATCTTCCGTCCAACAAAGCGGTGCGGAAAACACGGGAATTGCATCTGTTGTATTAGCGGTATCACCCCAATAAGACGAACAGTATATTTTTCCCCAATTTATTGTATTTGCCATATTATATCAATACTTTTTTTTGGTTTTTGTTATATATGCTTTTTGCAAATATTGTTTTAACCTTTCTATGTTTACTTCTTTTGGTTTATAGTCGTTTCTTACAAAACCCATCCTTCAAAATTTGCGTTTTTGTCAGGGTATACATCTTCGTTTGAATTACTATAATATTCGGGGTACTTACTACTAGCG
>CAJXAT010000110.1 GCA_913050055.1 uncultured Flammeovirgaceae bacterium
TTTATCAAAAACACAAAAAAACACTGAAATAAACTCTTATAAAAGAAAAAAGGAATGTCACGAGCTTGTAATTGATATGGTTATTACTGATAATGAAGCGCTCTCTGTTGAAAACACCCTAAAACAGCTTGGGTATGACGTCTCAATATCAAGAAAAAATCATTGGGAAATTCATTTTTGCCATGGCAGCTCATTTCTGGAGATCATGAAATGCTCGATCGCGGCTACTCTCCCATGTCCATCCGCTTTTTTATGCTCCAATCTCATTATGCAAGCACCTTAGATTTCTCTAATGAGGCCTTAAATGGATCCTTGAAAGGTTACATAAAGCTAGCCAATGGTATAAGAATACTCAAAGAAATGGTTTATCCAGAGAATGAGATCTGTAATGTAGACACTGCACTCGTTGCTCAGGTTAATAAAATGTGTGATGATTGTCATCACGCTATGAATGATGATTTTAATACGGCCATAACCATAGGTCATTTGTTTAACTTGCTTAAAAAAGTGAATTCATTGTACGCAAAACAAATCACATTCGCAGCCATGGATCAAGTGACATTTGATCGTATGAAGACCACATTAATAAGCTTCACAGAAGACATACTAGGAATAAAACCCGAGACGCACATAAATGGCAAAAACCTACTCAATATTTTATTGGAAGATTACGCTGAGGCGAAAGCGACCAAGGATTACAAAAAAGTAGACGTTCTTAGACAGCGGCTCAAGCAAGAGGGCATCATCATAAAAGATATGAAAGATTTTGTAGGGTGGGCCTACAATGAGTGATTCGATGAGTTCCCACCATTAATGAATCAGCTGCTTCTCTTTAAATTTTTTGATCTGTCGTCGTAAAGCTTCAGTAGCCTCATCCGCCCCTATTTCAAAAGACCGTGCCCGTTCTTTGGCGAATAATTGATCTCCAGGAATATTTAACTTTATCTCAATAATTTTATTGATACGAGATTCATCATTTTCAATCTTAAGTAAAACTTCACCATCTATTATTCGATCATAAAACGTCTCAAGCTTGTTAAGTTTTTTCTTGATGAGGTCAATCAATTTTTCATCTGCATCGAACCGTATAGAATGTATTTGAAGTTTCATATCGTTTAAATTTAAGTTAATAATTATGCTTTTGGATGGGCTTGGTCAAAGGTTTTTTTAATTTTTTCCATAGAATTATGGGTATACACCTGGGTCGCTGCCAAACTCGTATGACCCAGAAGTTCTTTTACTGCATTCAATTCAGCTCCTCTATCTAACATATGCGTAGCAAAGGTATGTCTGAGCACATGTGGACTCCGTTTTTTCAAGGTTGTGATTTGACCTAAATATTTTTGAACCAAGCGATAAACAAACATGGGATACATTTGCTTTCTTTTATCGGTGAGTAACAAATAAACTTTTGATTCAGCGGTAGACTTGTAGGCTCTAAGATAAGACTGGATCATCTTGATCAAAAACTCATTTATGGGAACCAATCGCTCTTTTTTCCTCTTACCTAATACCTTCAAAGTCCCATCATAGATGTTGACATCCTCTTCCTTCAGATTAATCAACTCAGAAAGTCGGATCCCTGAAGCATATAAAAGCTCGATGACCAATTGATCTCGCTTTCCGGAAAAAGAATTATCATATTCAATATGATCAATCAAAGAGGTCGTTTCGCTTAATCTAAGAAAGGAAGGCAATTTTTTTTCTGTCTTGAGGGGTCTTATTCTGGAAGCTGGATTTTTTACAAGCAGATCCTGCGCATTTAAAAATTTAAAATAAGATTTGAGACAGGCAATTTTTCTATTGACAGAGATGGGATTGAGTTGTGCCTCTAGCAACGAGACGACCCAAGCTCGTAAGTGAATATGAGCTACCGCTTGCTCGGTGTGGATTTGGAATTGTACTTTGAGAAACGAAAAAAATTGATTTAAATCTTTTTCATAAGCCAGTAAAGTGTGTCGGCTGATCCTTTTTTCGTAAACAAGAAATTTCAGAAATTTGTCGACCATTCATGGGTTTAAAAGAAAACAAATACTCTCATTTAAATCTAGTGAAAAAAAATTAAAAAATTAAAAATAAGTTGACTTATTTTGATTCAAGGTCGCGTAAATTTTGGATATACGCTGCTTTTTTAATTTGCTCCCTACGAACTACCGAAGGTTTGGTGAAAAAAGTTCTAGATCGGAGCTCTCTCAAAGCACCTGTTTTTTCGAATTTTTTCTTAAACCTCTTAAGGGCTCGATCGATGGACTCGTTGTCTTTAATGTTGATAACAATCATATTTTTCTAATTATTAAAAGCATTGCAAATATAGAAGAATTAATATGCCTGCAAAAGAATCTCACGAAAAATAGGAGTTTAGAGAACAACTTTTTTATTGATTAATGATGAAGTTTACAAATTCTGAATCTAGCCTAAGGCCTTTCTCTTGCAAATTTTTAGCCCTGGTGGCAAAACTCTATTAATGTAAAACAATTCATTCTGATAATTATTTATAAACTGTTATTTCTGTTAAACTTGCAGCTTATAACTTTAACTTTAAATGTATGAAGATAGCTGTAGTAGGAACCGGATATGTAGGCCTTGTGACAGGTACTTGTTTTGCTGAGACAGGCAACTACGTATCCTGCATCGATATAGATGCCCACAAAATTAAAAAATTAAAGACGGGCGCTATTACGATTTATGAACCCGGTTTGGAACCTCTCTTTCAGCGAAACCTCAATCAAAAACGCCTTTTTTTTACTACTGATTTGGCAGAAGGCATCAAAGGAGCAGAAATCATTTTTTTGGCCCTTCCCACCCCTCCTGGAGAAGATGGGTCTGCGGACTTACAATACGTTTTAAAAGTTGCTTTAGAACTTGGAGAGCTGTTAGATCACTATACAATTATTGTTGATAAGAGCACCGTTCCTGTTGGAACCGCAGCTAAAGTCAACCAAGCCATTGCCAAAAAAGCGAAAGTCTCTTTTGATGTGGTCTCTAATCCCGAATTTTTACGTGAGGGCGTGGCCGTTGATGATTTCATGAAGCCGGATCGGGTAGTGATTGGCTCCGCTTCAAGCCAAGCCGAAGCCATGATGAAGCAATTATATGCGCCCTTTGTGAGGCAAGGTAATCCCATCATCTTTATGGATATAAAATCAGCAGAATTGACTAAATATGCCGCCAATGCTTTTTTGGCGACCAAAATTACCTTCATGAATGAAATTGCCAATCTATGTTCACTCCTAGGTGCAGATGTAGATGCGGTGAGGCAGGGTATCGGTACAGATACCCGGATTGGAAAGCAGTTTCTATTTGCAGGTACAGGATATGGCGGAAGTTGTTTCCCAAAAGATGTCCAAGCCTTATCCAAATCAGCCCAAGAGGTGGCATATGCGTTTGATATGCTCAAAAACGTTATCAAAGTAAATGACCAACAGAAACTAAAATTGATCGAACCCATCGAATCCTATTTAGGATCCATTAAAGGCAAAACCATTGCGATTTGGGGCCTTGCTTTCAAGCCTTATACCGATGATATCCGAGAAGCACCCGCCTTGGCCAATATTGACCTCTTATTGGAAAAAGGAGCGACCCTTAGAGTTTATGATCCTGAAGCTATGAAGAGTGTCCGAGAATTAATGGGAGATCAAATTTATTATGCTGAAGATCAATATGATGCGCTAGAGGATGCTGATACTTTAATGATCATGACTGAATGGCCTGTTTTTCGTACACCGAATTTCAGTATTATTGGATCAAAAATGAAAAATAAAGCCATTTTCGATGGGCGCAATCTGTATGGCCTGAATCAAATGAAAAAATTAAGTTTTACTTATTACAGTATTGGACGCGAATTCATTCAAAACTAAATCCTTTCAAGGTCTAGATTGTTCATTAAGTGACCAATCATAATCCATAAATTGTGTAGTCGCTGAATTATTTATGGAGACCCCTGACCAAATAGAAAGATTTTCATGTAGGGTTTGATCTACATCAAAATCCCCTGAGAACCATTGAAAAATTCTGGATAAATACAAAGCCTCAGAAGTAATGATGTTTTTAGTGGAATCCTTTAAAAATCTTTGGGCTTGGTCTGCCAGTTGCGCATCAATATTGGCAGCTACATATGCTTCATTTCTCAAGTTAGGACAAGAAATCGAAGCACAATTAATGGCAAAATGAATCCTAGGTTCCTCAAAGGATTTTCTAAGGACTTGATGCTCAACATAATTAAGGGATATTTTTTCATTCCCAAAATCAATGGTCTCAATATCCCAAGGTGAATTGATAAACGGGATTTGAATCGTGCTTCCAATATCCTTGATGCTTTTTAATGGGTAATGATCAATGATCAGTTTTAAGGTAAATGCATTGTAAAGATTAATCCAATAAGCGAGTCTTTCTTTCTCATTCCAGCGCTCGTCATTGGGTCTACTGGTACGCAAAAGCTCTAAATAATCTAGGAGAATTTTAGGATTCTCTTTAAGGCCTTGATAATTTACGTTGCCCGAGACATCGACATAATTTATCACCACCTGATTCCAAAGTTTATGACTTATCGGCTCTGTTCCTGCTTGGTGTGTTTGCTTTGATTCACAACTTGCTAATATTAAAAGTAAAAGTAAGAATTTGAAAATTCTTACCCAATAGACGCCGTGGAATAATTTCATTATTTTATATTTAAATTTGCTTGATACAAATATGCTTGAATTATTCACCAAATATCAGGAAGTATTCACCCTACCCATTGGATTTGTCATCGTAGCCATTTCTGCGAATCAACTTGCCCGCTTATTCCAACAAATCCATTTACCTTTAATCACGGGTCTCATCGTAGTGGGTATCTTGACGGGTCCTTACTTACTGAACTTAATTCCCATTTCCGCGCCTTTTCAACTCAAATACATTAACGATATTTCTTTAGGCTTTATTGCCTTTGCAGCAGGAGCAGAATTATATCTTAAAGAACTTAAAAAACAAATTAACAGTATTAAATGGAATTCGTTTGGCCAATTGTTCATTACTTTTATTTTCGGTGTGGGCACCCTTTGGTTGGCAGCCGAATATATCCCTTTTTTAGCCAATAAAGAAACCAAAGTAGTGTTGGCCATCTCTTCATTAATGGCCACTATTTTCATTGCCAGCTCACCCGCTTCAGCCATTGCCATTATTAATGAACTTCGCTCTAAGGGACCTTTTACCCAGACGGTGTTGGGCGTTACCGTGGTGAAAGATTTCCTAGTAGTGATCATGTTTTCAATCTGCCTGTCTTTTACCCAATCTGCCTTGAAGGAAAGTACTTTTGACTTTGTTCAAATAATCATTGTTTTGGCGGAATTCGCCACCTCGTTCATCTTGGGATTTTTTGTCGTTGGTTATGCCTTAAAAACTGCTCTGTCACTGGGTATTCATAAAAGAACCAAATCTTTCTTCATTCTTTTGATCGGTTACAGTGCTTATTGGACAAGTGACTGGCTAGCCGTATTTAGCTTAGAAAAATGGGGTCATGCCTTGTTTTTAGAACCCCTATTAATATGCATATTGGCCAGTTTTTATGTCACTAATTTTTCTAAGTTTAGAGCTGAATTTCTCAATCAAATCAGGAGTTTAGAGTTATACATATTTGTCGCCTTTTTCACCTTGACCGGTGCTTCTTTAAATATATCTGTATTTGTAGAAGTTCTCTCTGTTGCCCTTTTACTGTTTAGTTTAAGGTTAGCTGCATTGATCTTTGGTTCTGTTGGAGGTGGGCTCATCGCTGGAGACCCCATAAAACACATCAGCATTGGATGGATGTCTTACATTACCCAGGCTGGAGTTACCCTAGGGTTGGCTACCGTCGTCAGCAATCAATTCCCCGAATGGGGGGCCATTTTTTCAACGGCCGTACTCGCATTGATATTGATCAATCAATTTGTAGGACCTCCGCTCTTTAAATGGGCCATTTATCAGGTCAATGAGGCCCGGACAAGGGGGCATCAAAACAATGAAATCACCAAAGAAGTTTTAATCTTTGGCTTTGAGCCCCAATCCGTATCGCTTGCTCAACAACTCATGAAAAAAAATTATCGGGTCCAACTCGCGACCCTGAAAGACAAAGATTCTTTTGATGATCCGACCGATATTAGTATTCTCTATTTGAAGTCCCTTGGCAAGGATGACCTCGCTAAAATTGATTTCAGCAATGTAGAAATAGTCGTCACCTTACTTTCAGATGATGCTAATTTATTGATTTGTGAATATGCCTACCATGAATTTGGTACCAGAGAATTAGTTGTCCGCCTAAATCATCGCTACAATTCCAAAAATTTCTTGGATTTAAAAGCCAAAGTAATTGACCCATCAACAGCAATGGTGAGCTTACTTGATCATTTTGTAAGATCCCCTCAGGCCACTTCGTTGCTGCTGGGCATGGATCAAAATCAAGATACAAGAGACATAGAAATACTGAACCCTAACCTCCACGGAATCCATTTGAGAGATCTTCGACTCCCCTCTGACGTTATTATTTTGTCTGTCATCAGAGGAGGACAAACCATCATCTCTCATGGTTATACCCGTTTGCGTATACATGACACGGTAACGGTGGTGGGACTGAACCAAAGTCTTGATGACCTCGAGTTTAAATTTATTAAATAAAACTGCTATTTCAATTCATCTCAATGCAATCTTTTAGCATACATCTAAGTCGAGATTTTAATGTAATAGCTAAGCGCAATCAGCAAGTTTAATTTGTAATTATTTTATTTTCTCCTTTAATCCCTTTCTCTTTACCCCCATGTCTACAAAAGAAAACGAAGTCACCTTAAAGAAAATCACAGCACATTGCAAAGAATATGGTTTTGTGTACGGGTCTAGTGAAATTTATGATGGCTTAGGTGCTGCCTATGATTATGGTCCCAACGGCGTCTTATTAAAAAATAATATCAAAGAATTTTGGTGGAAATCAATGGTACAAATGAATGAAAATATTGTGGGTTTAGATGCCTCTATTTTCATGCACCCCAGTACATGGAAGGCATCAGGACATATAGACGCCTTTAATGACCCCCTCATTGACAATAAAGATTCTAAAAAACGTTACCGCGCCGATGTCCTTGTCGAAGATCACCTAGCAAAAATTGAGCAGAAGATAAACAAGGAAATAACAAAAGCCCGCAAAAGATTTGGCGAGGACTTTGACGAGGCTCAATTTATAAATACGCATCCCAGAATAGTCAACTATCGCGAACAAATTCAGTCTATAGAAAATAGAATGAAAACAGCGATTGCAGAAAACGATCTCGAGTCTTTTAAAAATTTAATTGTTGATCTAGAAATTTCAGATCCTATTTCAGGTACTAAAAACTGGACGGATATAAGGCAATTTAATTTAATGTTTTCCACTGAAATGGGATCTGTTTCGGAAGGGGCAAATACTATTTATTTACGCCCAGAGACGGCTCAAGGTATTTTTGTGAATTTTTCTAATATTCAGAAATCCAGTAGGATGAAGCCTCCTTTTGGAATTGCTCAAATAGGTAAAGCTTTTAGAAACGAAATCGTTGCCCGACAATTTATCTTCCGAATGCGTGAATTTGAGCAAATGGAAATGCAATTTTTTGTCAAGCCTGGTGAAGAAATGCAATGGTATGAGCACTGGAAGCTCCAGCGTATGCGTTGGCACAACGCATTGGGATTAGGTACCGCGAAATACCGATTCCATGATCATCTCAATCTTGCCCATTATGCCAATGCGGCCTGTGATATTGAATTTGAATTCCCCATGGGATTCAAAGAGCTTGAAGGAATTCATTCGAGAACAGATTTCGATCTGATGGCCCATGAAGCGCTCTCTAGCAAGAAGCTCCGTTATTTCGATCCACAGGAAAACGAATCTTATGTCCCTTATGTAGTGGAAACTTCAATCGGATTGGATCGTATGTTCTTAGCCATCTTATCTTCAGCCTACCAAGAAGAAGTCCTTGATGATCATTCTGAGCGCGTTGTTTTGAGATTACCTGCGGCGTTGGCCCCTTCAAAAGTAGCGGTACTCCCTTTGATAAATAAAGATGGGCTTCCTGAAAAAGCACAAGAAATTTTCAAGGAACTTAAATACGATTTTACGGCACAATATGATGCGAAAGATGCCATTGGGCGTAGATATAGAAGACAAGATGCCGTAGGGACTCCTTATTGTATCACCATTGATCATCAATCTCTTGAAAATGATACCGTCACGATCAGAGAACGAGATTCGATGAAGCAAGAGCGTATCCCCATAACAGACATCGCACGTATTTTAAAGGAAATTGTGACCTTGAAAAAGTTATTGAAATCCATTTAGTGAGTGACTCCTATTTAGCTTT
>CAJXAT010000111.1 GCA_913050055.1 uncultured Flammeovirgaceae bacterium
GTCGGTTTCACCTTCTTTTTTTTCGGTATCATCACTCATCTTAGTCAGCTACTCCTGCCGCGGTTTGAGGTGTCTCTAACGCAATTGAATCGGTTTCCTCCGCGTTGGCTAAATTCATTTTGATACGCAGAAGTGTATCTATCAGATTGTCACGTTCTTGCGTCGTGAAACCCTTCAACGCGGTCTCTCGGGTTTCAATGAGAACGACTGCCAGTTTGTCCAGGATCGGCATTGACTTATCTGCAAGGTATAAAAGCCATGCGCGACGGTCCGACGGATCGCTGCGTCGTTCGACCCAACCGCTTTCCTCTAATCGGTCAATATGCCGACCGAGAGTGACGTTTTCGACTTCCAGAAGCGCTGCTAATTCACTTTGTCGCGAGCCTTCGTGGCGCCGCAAGAACATCATAACTCGCCACTGGGCGCGCGTAAGACCTAACGCTCGAGCGTTACGATCGAAACGGTTACGCATTTGACGTGAAACGTCGTTCAGCAGAAAACCCAAGCTAAGGTCAAGGTTTTCATCGAACATTCCATGTTTGTTCATGCGCGGGACATTACTAAGCCAGCTCATTATTAGCTAGCTATTTTTAAGCATGCTTTTCAACCCCAGGGGAACACAAGATGGCATTAGTATTGGAAAATGGAATTTGGCTACTGCAGTCGAGCACCGGTCCACAATTATTGGAAAAAGCTATAACAAAAAAAACTAAAGCGATAATGCCAGTTCACTGGACTGGAAGACCTTGTTGTATGGACAAAATTTTAAAAATTGCCAAGAAACATAAATTACTTGTTATTGAAGACGCTGCTCAAGGAATGGGAGCATACTTTAACAAGAAACATACAGGAATGTTTGGAAAGATCTCAGCTTTTTCTGCTCACCCGCTCAAAAATTTAAATGCATTAGGCGATGGAGGCTTTATTATAACAAGCGATAAAAAATTTTATGATAAAATTAAGTTATATCGTAATCACGGATTGAAAGGTCGAGACAACGTTGAAATAATTGGTGTCAATTCAAGATTAGACTCATTAAATGCAGAAGTTTTAAATTTTCGTTTAAAAAGATTAAAAAGTATAATTAAACGAAGAACTAATAACGTCAATATTTACACAAAGAAAGTTAAGACAAAAAAAGTTCAATTTATTAATAAAAATAAAAATAAAATTAACGCCCATGTGATGTTTATAGCGTTTTGCGAAAAAAGAGATAAATTACAAAAATATCTTTCGAAGTTTAATATACAGTCATTAGTGTACTACAATACACCCTTACATTTACATAAAGGAGTAAGATATTTAGGTTATAAAAAAGGAGATTTTCCAGTTGCAGAGAAGCTATCAAAAAAGGTTTGTATAAAATGCCTATGTTGATTAATTTCTGTAATTCAAAGGGGGATCGCGATCCCCAATGAGGGCTTTATAGGGTTCATTTTTCCCAATACGCTCCTCTAATTCTTTTTTCGCGCGGATGATAATGTCAGAATCAGTGAAAATCTCTTGGGCCGTCAAGGCGATTGTCTTAGCAGCGATTAACATTCCTTTGATACCGATACTTGTCCCGCCTGCTGCAACTGCTTGCCAAGTATGTGCAGAAGTACCAGGAACCCATGTGGCAGCACTCATGCCTGCGGTAGGGACTTTCCAGCTTACATCACCCACATCAGTAGACCCACCACCCTTCCTTTTCTCTATGGAATAAGGAGTTATTTCTTCTCCTGATTCAATTTTGTAATCACCGTCATAGGTATTAAGTATTTGTTGAGCAAACTTAATTTCTGCATCGTTGTATCGCATCCCCCCAACGGATACGAGGTTTTTATACATAACCTCCGACAGAGTTTCATTGGGCAGTAGGTTATAAAGGCCATGAATGATTTCATAATCCATGGTGGTTTCGGTCCCTATGGCGGCACCTTGCGCTGCCTTAACTACCCTTTCAAAAATAGCTTTAACATTGGCGACTTCTGGATTCCTTACATAATAAAAAACCTCGGCAAAGGCAGGCACGACATTGGGAGCTTCACCACCACTGGTAATCACATAGTGAATCCTTGTTTCTTGAGGAACATGCTCTCGGAGCATGTTCACCATTTGATTCATGGACTCAACACCGTCAAGGGCGGAACGACCACGTTCGGGCGAAGCTGCAGCATGCGAAGATTCCCCATAAAATCGGAATTTAGCAGATTTATTAGCCAGGGAAGAGCCAGGGTTTGCATTATTATTACTGCTTGGGTGCCAATGTAAAACCGCATCTACATCATCAAATAATCCGGCTCTTACCAAGTAAACTTTTCCCGCGCCCCCTTCCTCAGCCGGCGTACCGTATACCCTAAGGGTACCCTTTATTTTATTGGTTTTTAACCAGTTTTTTATTGCGATGCCAGCAGCAACCGATGCGGTGCCGAAAAGGTGATGTCCACAGGCATGACCCGCTCCCCCTGTAATCACTGGATCTCGAGTGGGAATTGCTTTTTGAGATACTCCAGGCAATGCATCATATTCGGCGAGTATGGCAATGACGGGTTGTCCAGATCCAAATTCAGCGATAAAAGCTGTTGGAATTTCGGCAACACCGGTTTGAATGGAAAATCCTGCTTCACTTAATTTTTTTTTGAGTAACGCGGAGCTTTTTTCTTCTTGATAACCCACCTCCGCCCATTCCCATATTTTGAGCGCTATCTTTTTGTAAGTAGATTTTTGGGATTCAATTTCATCTGTGATTTTCATCTGTTGTCCGTTTAAAGAAGCAACAATACATAGACTGAAGAATGACATAAGTAGACGAAGCATGATGTTTTTAAATTTTAATTGAAAGTATGAATTTAGTATAAAATTAGTGACCCTCTATAAATATTTTATGATCGGCTGTTATATTGTTTGGGTTTGGTCAATTGAGCGCATTGAAGGTTTGGAATGAAAGGTGAATAATTCGTGCGTTTTAGGCATTATATGCGCGGCATCTTTTTTTCAAAAAAGAATTGGGCTAATTTTGCGCACCTAAAAAGAGAATAACAAATGATCGCAGCCAATAATGTTTCGCTTCAGTACGGAAAACGAGTTCTATTTGATGAAGTCAATATCAAATTCACTAATGGGAATTGCTATGGGATCATCGGTGCCAATGGCGCAGGAAAATCAACTTTTTTAAAAATATTATCAGGAGAGATCACTCCAAATTCAGGAACAATTACCATTGAGACGGGTAAAAGGATGGCTGCATTAAAGCAGAATCATTTTGAGTTTGACCAAGAATCGGTTCTCAATACTGTAATGAGGGGGCATGATAAGCTTTGGACCATCTTGCAAGAAAAAAATGCTATTTATGAAAAACCAGATTTTTCGGAAGCAGATGGTATCAAGGCCTCTGAATTGGAGGAGCAATTTGCCGAAATGGATGGATGGAATGCAGAATCCGATGCGGCGGCTTTGTTAAGTGGTTTGGGGATTACTGAGGATTTACATCTTCGTTTAATGTCCGAACTTAATGGGGCATTTAAGGTCCGCGTTTTGTTAGCTCAAGCGCTTTTTGGAAATCCCGACATCCTTATTTTGGATGAGCCAACCAACGACTTGGATTTACAAACCATTTCTTGGTTAGAAGATTTCATATTGGATTTTAAGAATACGGTCATCGTAGTTTCTCACGACAGGCATTTTCTAGATACGGTCTGCACCCACATATCAGATATTGATTTCAGTAAAATTCAATTATTTACAGGCAACTATTCTTTTTGGTATCAATCCAGTCAGTTGGCGTCCTCTCAAAGAAATTCGGCCAATAAAAAAGCGGAAGAGAAAAAGAAAGAACTCCAAGAATTTATCCAAAGGTTCAGTGCCAATGCTTCAAAATCTAAGCAAGCTACTAGCAGAAGAAAGTTATTAGACAAAATCAGTATTGAGGACATCAAGCCATCCTCTCGAAAATATCCGGCGATTATTTTTAATCAAACCAGGGAAGTAGGGGATCAATTGCTTGAGGTAGAGGGATTGACCAAATTAGTCGAAGGTAAACCCTTGTTTGATAACCTCACTTTTAGGATCAATAAAGGAGACAAAATTGCTCTTTTGGGAGACAGTACCGCCATAACTACGTTTTTAGAGATTTTGAATAATAAACAGCAGGCGGATTCAGGGAGTTTTAAATATGGTCAAACCATCACTACGGCCTACCTACCCAATGAGAATGAGCATTATTTTGATACCCAAATGAATCTCATAGACTGGTTGCGGCAATATACCCTTAATGATGAGGAGAAAGATGAAGTGTATGTGCGGGGGTTTTTGGGGAAAATGCTTTTTTCAGGTCAGGAAAGTTTAAAGAAAGCCAATGTGCTTTCAGGAGGAGAAAAAGTACGATGTATGCTTTCAAAGATGATGCTTTCAGGGGCTAATTTTCTGATGTTAGATGAGCCTACCAATCACCTAGATCTAGAATCGATCACCGCTTTCAATAATTCGTTGAGTGAATTTCCGGGCTGCGTATTGTTTACCACCCATGATCATGAATTTGCCCAAACCATCGCCAATAGAATCATTGAGATTGGACCCAAGGGCATTATAGATAAACTGATGACTTATGATGAATACATTTCGAGTCCCTTAGTTGATGAACAGCGCAAGAAACTGCATTAATTATTTATTTAAAAAAAAATGTTATCTTAGTCGAAAATTATTTCTAATATTAAAAATGCAAAAAATGAAGAATTTTTTAGTTTCGCTATTATTAATTGCAATTTTTTCAAATTATTTGGTTGCTCAAAAATTCATGGCTCCTTTTAACAACAATTTTACAGGAAAAGGTTATTTAGTAAAAAATAATGGAGAAAAAATAGACGTTAAATTTAAAGCGGGACTTTTTGGGGCGAGTGGATTAATGTGGATTAATGCAATAGATACGCTAACAGGTGTTAAAACCAAATATAAGGTTGCCGATATGAAAGAAATTGGATTTAAAAATAATGCAGTTGCAGGGTTTCTCAACACCATTAATCAAGTTTCTAACGCGGGATCTGTGAAGGCAATGGCTAAAACAGATTTTAAAAATATGATGAAGTTAGACTATTATGTGTTTTATCGAGTTGCAGACAAAAAAGGAAAACCAAGAATGTTACAGATTTTGAATCCTGGTTGGGATACTAAAATGAGAGTATATAATGATCCAAAATCTAAGGAGACGGCTGGTGCAGGTCTAACCGGGGGCTTGGTAGGAGGCTTAGCTAAATCATTTTATGTTTCGAAAGGAGAGGGAGGTTATTCAATATTCGTTGAAAAGTCGAAATACAAAAAAAGTTACAGTACCATTTTTCAAGATTGTTCGGCTTTAGTCGAAAATATTAAAAACGATTTGCAGTGGGATAATTTTGCAGGACATGTCTTTGAGTATGAAACTACTTGCAACTAATTGAATATTCTTAAGCTGAGTGGTTTCTTTTCAAGAAGATCAGGATTAGATACTCATAAATAAATAAATTATCCCCCCCAATTTGGTGTTATGTAAGAGATAACATCTAATGCCTTTTTTTTTGGAGAAAAGCGGACATTAAACTCTACATCATTAAGTAGATTGAATAAATAAGTGAGTTCTAAAATGAGGCGGAAAATATTTTTTCAAATCTTAGGCCCTGCAGTATTTTTTTTAATGTTGTGGGTGGGACCTCCTACTGAGATGTCGGAACCAGCTTTTAAGGTCATGGCAGCCACCATTTGGATTGCCATCTGGTGGATGACAGAAGCAATTCCAATTCCTGTCACCTCTTTTTTACCGATGATTTTATACCCGATGACCAATGCAGTTCAACTGAAAGTCATTGCTCCATCTTATGCCAATCCCATCATTTATATTTTTGTTGGGGGATTTATTTTGGCTTTGGCGATGCAAAAATGGAATCTACACAAGCGCATCGCCCTGAGTATTATTTCGATTACGGGCACCAATATGAGACAAATCATCTTAGGCTTTATTTTGGCTTCCGCCTTCCTTTCCATGTGGATTTCAAATACCGCAACTACGGTAATGATGCTGCCCATAGCTTTATCAATTATTACCCAATTTAAGGAGTTTGCTGGGGCGAGCAGTCTGACCCAAAAAAACAGAGAAGGGTTTGGTAAAGCATTGATTTTAGCCATTGCTTATGCTTCTTCAATTGGTGGAATTGCCACCTTGGTGGGGACACCGACTAATTTAATTTTTGCAGATGCCGTTGAAAATTTTTTTGGGATTGCGATGCCTTTTGACCAATGGATTGGGATCGGATTACCCATCAGTTTGACCATTTTAGTTATCTGTTGGTTGGTTTTATCCTATTTCGTGTTCTCCTTAAGTACGGAGAAAGTTGAGGGAAGTACCAATATTATCAAGGATGAATTGAAAAAATTAGGTAAGATGTCTTACGAAGAAAAATGGGTATTGACCATTTTTTTACTTGTAGCGGTGGCTTGGATTACCAGAAGGTATTTAATTGCACCTTTTTATCCTAGTGTTAACGATACCATTATTGCCATGATTGGCGCGGTCTCTCTATTCTTGATTCCATCAAAGAATAAAAAAGGGAGTCAAATAATGGATTGGCAGTCCGCTATTAAATTGCCCTGGGGAGTAATTTTACTATTTGGTGGGGCTTTTGCAGTGGCCCAAAGTTTTGAGAGTTCTAAATTGACTTTATGGATTGGCGCGCAGCTCGGTGGATTGAGTGATATTCCCTTTTGGTTAGTATTATTGATTGTCGTAGCCGTTGTTAATTTTTTAACGGAGATTACCCAAAATATCGCAACTTGTACGCTTATGATGCCTATTTTGGCAGCCCTATCGGGTGTCCTTGATGTACATCCTTATGGTTTGATGGTAGCGGCATGTATCGCCTCTTCTTGTGCATTTATGTTGCCAGTGGCTACAGCACCTAATGCCGTGGTATTTGGTTCAGGTTATTTGCAGATGAAGGATATGGTACGCGCCGGATTTGTGCTCAATGTGGTATCCATTCTTGTTATAACCTTTTTTGTTTACTTTTTACTACCCACGATTTGGGGCATTGATCTTCTCAGCTTTCCTCTTGATTTAAAGGTTAAGTGATGGTACATCCAGAGAGAATCATAATGCGCTGACCAATAAAACTCTTTCTACTACAGAGGCAGAAACTATATTAGAAGAATTGATTTCAAGTGCGATAAATAAGCGTATTCTGTGCAGACAGGATTGGATAGGATTGAGCTCTTTTGATCATAATGCGCTGCAGGGATCTAAGAATAGCTTTAGGATTGAAAATGGCTTCAGCAGGGGATTATTATTAAAGTCTTGATACTAAGAAGGGGCCAAGACTGATGGTGTCCTGACAATTTAAGAGAATTTTAACAATTATCGTTTAGAGGCGATTAAAGTATTGATGTGACTATTTTTTAAGATTCTTAATTTAGCTATTTTTTCCATTGAGTCAATTGGGCTCTGGTAAAGGAGGCTGTATTATTTCTCATTTCCAAAATCTCTTCCATTGAATGATAGAAGTCGAAAGTAAGTTAATTTACATCTTGATCTGCACCAAACCTATTGAGGACCTTCCAGAATGCCCAAGCTGCTCGGCCATTTTCGGCATAATTAGGCCCGTATTTTAATTCCATTGCTTCATAATCTACTCCGTCGCAGAGATCTATGGTCATGTAGTTTATCACTAAATATTATGGAGATTTGTCACTTGCTTTGGTACCATAACTTGCTTTCATACCTAGAGTTAATTATCCCGTTTTAATGATTCTATTTTGATCTCCAGCTTGATGAAAGGTGAATTCATGAGCTGAAAACAAATTTGATTCATTACAAGTTAAAGTAGTTCCAGACTTATTGAAATGTAGATACACAAAGGTATTATCACAATAATTATCGTTTTGGTTCAAGTTGTAATCAATTCACATCAGCACTTCAAAAAACTAAAATTGAAGGGAAATCATTGTGGGATATTTTATCCAATAAAGAATACGAGTTGAGGTGGATGAGAATACTAACCAGAAATCTGAAACAAGATTATTCCTATGAATTTTCTAAAAGAATTTTGAATGAGAATGAACTTCAAAAATGGAAGGATGAAGGCTGGAGTTTTTTACCACAAAAGAAATCCCCAATTGATGATATAGTTTATTCAAAAAAGGATTTGAAAAAACTGGTTAAGGATGGATTTCTAAAACAATATCACATTGATAATTTAGGAGTTTTATTTGATTCAGAAACCGAATTCAATATAAGGAGATATAAGAGCTCA
>CAJXAT010000112.1 GCA_913050055.1 uncultured Flammeovirgaceae bacterium
GTATTAAAATCCCATCCTATCAGATACTGGATTTCACAGCAATCTTACTTACGAGGTAAAACCTTTAATGATTTTGGATAAGTGAAGTCTTATTTAAATAAATTGAATGCAATACCAGAATTTGTAGACCAGCATTTCATTAATTTACGAGCAGGTCTGGAAAAAGGGCTTTCTCAGGCTTTGGTCATATTTGAGGGAGATCAGTCTATTTATGAAGATCAGATTGTTTCATCATGCGATCAAAGTTATTAGTATGAACCTTTCAAAAAGTTGCCATAAGGGTTAGCAAATACAAAAATATTCGGCTTTAGCAGTTGCTAAATTGGCCATTGAGACTTAGATGATTCCACTGTTTATAAGGATTAAAGATTTTTTTGAGTCGGTATATTTACCTAACACCAGAACAACTCTCGGTATTTCTGAAACGCCAAATGGCCATGAATATTATCAGAATCGAATAGATTTTTATATCACCAGTATCGAGTATACTGCAGAGAGTATTCATCGAATAGGACTGAGTGAGGTCAGTAGAATCAGGACTGAGATGGAGCAGGTTATTGAAGATTTAGAATTTAAAGGGAGTTTTGAAGATTTTTTATCTTTTCTGAGAACGGATAAGCAGTTTTATTCTACCAAGCCCAAGGAATTATTGATGATTGCTCGTGACATGGCCAAACGAGTGGATGCTCAATTACCTCGATTTTTTAAGACCTTGCCACGAAAACCATACGGTGTGGCACCTGTGCCTGATGCCGTTGCCCCAAAATATACGGGAGGAAGATATGTAGGAACTGATGCCGAGAGTACAGAACCTGGATATTATTGGGTTAACACTTATGATTTGCCCAGTAGAACCTTATATACCCTTCCTGCACTCACGGTGCATGAAGCCGTTCCCGGACATCATTTGCAAGGAAGCTTAAATGCTGAATTGGGAGAGCGAATTCCACAATTTAGACGTGATTTATATCTTTCAGCTTATGGAGAAGGTTGGGGCTTATACAGTGAGTTTCTAGCTTAAGAAATGGGTATATATAATTCGTTATATGAGAAGTTTGGAAAGTTAACGTACGAAATGTGGCGGACCTGCAGATTGGTGGTAGATACGGGCATTCATGCCAAAGGATCGAGCAGAGATCAAGTAGTTCATTTCATGTCGGTGAATACCGCGCTGTCTCTGCATGAAATCAATACTAAAACAGATCGATATATCTCGTGGCCAGGTCAGGCTTTATCCTATAAGATAGGTGAATTGAAAATACGAGCATTGCGTCAAAAATCAGAAGAATCACTTGGCGCTAAGTTTGATATTCGTGACTTTCATGAAGTTATATTGGCACAAGGCACGATTACCTTACCTATTATGGAGTTTAGGGTTAAGGCCTATATCGACGCGCAGAGGTTTAATTAATTGATTTTAAATTTCTCTCTTAAATTAAGTATTTGTGGTAAAGTCATCCTTTGATTTCTTCACAGAGTGTTTACGAAATTTATTAAAAAATAAGGGGTAGGAGTATTCCCTATCTTATATTTGTGATCGGAAATTGAAGTCCTTGCACTTCAGCATTTTTTTACAACGAATATATGAAGGAAGACGATACAACAAACGAGCATGTTCAAGTTTTGATTATTGGTTCAGGCCCTGCCGGGTACACTGCTGCTATTTATGCTGCTCGGGCAGGATTAAAGCCAGTTTTGTACACGGGAGCTGAGCCAGGAGGACAACTAACAATCACTACAGATGTAGAAAATTATCCAGGTTATCCTGAGGGGGTGACTGGCCCTCAGATGATGGTTGAATTTCAAAAACAGGCAGAGCGTTTTGATACGGATGTTCGTTATGGAGTAGTTACGGATGTAGATTTTTCTGGTTGGCCTCATGAAGTAACCATTGATGATAAGAAAAAAATGAAAGCTGATGCGGTCATTATATCTACTGGAGCTTCTGCCAAATGGCTAGGCTTAGATGATGAAATAAGGCTCAATGGACAAGGTGTTTCTGCTTGTGCCGTATGTGATGGCTTCTTCTTTAAGGGACAAGATGTTGCTGTGGTGGGTGCAGGGGATACGGCTGCTGAGGAAGCTTCTTATCTTTCCAAGTTGGCCAATAAGGTATATATGATTGTGAGAAGGGATGAGATGCGGGCTTCTAAAATTATGCAGCAGCGCGTATTCAATGCTAAAAATATTGAAATACTTTGGAATACCGAAACTAAGGGATTGATCGGAGAAAATCAAGTAGAAGGTGTTACGGTTGTCAATAATAAAACTGGAGAAAAAAGAGTTTTAAACGCAACAGGTTTTTTTGTAGCCATTGGACACAAGCCCAATACGGAGATTTTTGAATCTGTCTTAGAACTTGACGAGAGTGGTTATATCATTACGACGCCTGGAACTTCTAAAACTCAAATTGAAGGAGTTTTTGCTACGGGTGATGCCCAAGATAGAATCTATAGACAGGCGGTGACGGCAGCAGGAAGTGGCTGTATGGGGGCTTTAGATGCCGAAAGATTCCTGGCTCAAAAAGAGGTAGAGTTGGCAGAAGTAATCCAATAATGGAGCCCATGAAATTGGATATATTGGCCATATCAGCGCATCCTGATGACATAGAACTTTCTTGTAGTGGGACGCTGATCGCACACAAGAGCCAGGGCTATACAACAGGAATATTAGATCTGACTGAAGGTGAGATGAGTACGCGTGGGACGCCTGAAACAAGGCAAAAAGAGTCTGCTGAAGCTTCTGAAATCATGGGGCTTTCTTTGCGTGAGAATCTGGGTTTATCCGATGCTAAATTTGATTTGAGCTTTGAAAATCAATTGCGTGTGATCAAAGTATTACGAAAGTTCCGACCGGAAATAATACTCGCCAATGCACTTTACGATCGACATCCTGACCATGTACGTGCGGCAGAACTCATTGAGGAAGCGGTCTTTAAATCTGGTTTGGTCAAAATCGAGACAGAAGACGAAAAAGGAATTCAATTGCCTTGGAGACCCAAAAAAGTCTATCATTATATTCAAAGTGTCTCCTTAGAACCTGACTTTATTTGTGATATATCAGCTCACATGGAGGAGAAGATTGCGTCCATCAGAGTTTTCAAATCTCAGTTTTTTGATCCAAAAAGCAAGGAGCCCAATACTTATATTTCAAATCCGGATTTTTTGAAGCTCATCGAAGCGCGTTCGCGTGAATGGGGTCATCGGATTGGTGTTTCTTTTGGTGAAGGCTTTGTTCAACGGCAGTCGTTAGGAGTTAAAAATTTATTTGATTTGGTCTGATACCAAGGCATCTTGTTGCTTGTTTACTTAAATGCGTAAAAAGTATGAATGGTTAAATTGTCATATTAAGGTTGATTAATCATCTTCTTGAACTCTCCTCTGCTTAAATATACATCACTTTAAAGAGATGTTTGGCCTAATCGATTCAATGCTCGAATTTTGATGAGTTGATCTTGAAGTGTCAGAGTATTGAAGGAAGCTATTTTCCAATAATTCTCATTCAAATGACTCAGGCCTGCCTCAAGAGGGATGTTGGTATGAAAGAGATCTCTCGAAAAATGAATCATTTTCAATATCATGAAATAATCAAACCAATCATAAAATTGTTTGTAAAAGGAGGTTAAATTCCTACTATTTTTCAATAATCGATCAATTTTTTGATAAAAGTCAACAGCGTTTAGAAATTTTTGAATGGCTGCAGGTAAATTGGGCGATTGACCTTGAATGATTTCAGGTAAGCTGGTCATAAATATTTTAATATCTTCAAAAATCAAAGGATTGTAGTTACTTAATATGTTTTCTTTATCTGCCTTATAACCAATAAGTGCCCTACCGGTACCAAAGGGAACCCGATCAGAAATCCTAGCGGCAGGATAAACCAACGCCTCATTGATTTCAGCAAAGCCAGGTTTGCGCACTATTTTATTGAGGAAATAGAAATCTTCACCCGCTTTTTTAGTATTCATTCCTCCGTGCTTGCAATAATGATCCGAGTTTATGGTAATACAGCTGCCCAATGTTTGATGAACGCTGGGATAACCTGAATAGCGTAAGCCATCCGTATAATACCTTAAACCCAATTCATAGGGAATAATACCACTTTCAAGGTCTAAAGGATGTTCATAAGCTAAAATACCCGCATTCAAATTTTGATTTTTGTAAGCGTTGTAAATGGCGGCTAAATAAGTATCATTACACCGACAATCTCCATCGAAGCAAACGAGAATACCAGAATGATTGAGTTTTTTGAACCACCGGGCCGCTTCGTCTAATCCGATTTTTCTGGCTAAACCCACACCTGCTTTTTTTTGAGGTAACCCTATATTTACGACTTGAATAGTGATTTGATCGGTATCCTTAATCTGTTTTATTTCCTCGTAAGCCCTTTGATTGAGATTGAGGTCATCTAAAGAACTTTGTTCGGGAGCATTAATGACTATTAGCAGAATTACTCGGCATGCTACTTCGCTACAAGCCAATAGAGAATGGACTGTCAAACTTAGTTGGGATTCTTTAAAGGCTGGAATCACTACAACCATTTCCAAATCTGACGGGGGGCTGAAATGGGGAATCAGGGCTGTCTTCCAAGCGTATCGTTCGAAATAATAATCTTTGCTCAAGGAGAAAGTCGTACCAAGGTCCATGCTGATTCAACGCGCTTATAGAGGATCCGATCATGTAATCTATTCAAACCCCCTTGCCAGAATTCCATGCTTTCAGGAATCAAGCGGTAACCTCCCCAAAAATCAGGAAAAGGAACTTCTCCTTCAAGAAATTGTTGCTTGAGCTCGGAGAGTCGGTTTTCCAGAACTTGCCTTGAATCAATGACACTACTTTGTTTACTTACCCACGCGCCCAATTGACTACCGTAAGGTCTGCTGAAAAAATAGGCTTTTGATTCTTCAACGGGAATCCGATCGACTTTACCCTTTACGATTACTTGCCTTTCAAGGGCATACCAAGGAAAAAGGAGGGAAGCACTGGGATTGATTGCTAAATGTTGTGCTTTTCTAGAAGTGTAATTTGTAAAAAAAACGAACCCTAGAGGATTAAAATACTTGAGTAATACGGTACGTTGCGTGGGTGTATTATGGATATCTACCGTACTTAAAACCATGGCATTGGGTTCTAAAATAGTCGCCTTCAATGCTTGATCAAACCATTTTTGAAATTGTGAAAAAGGTGATTCCTCTAAGGAATTAGCAGTAAGTTGTGCTTGCGCATATTCTTTTCTTAAATTTGATAAGTCATTCATAATATGATAAAAGGGTTTTTTTAATAAGTAGAATAAAATACCTTTCTTTGTTAAAATAAGAGGCTAAGTTAATTGAAGTACAGAATAGACCTAAAGATATCGAGCAGTAATGATTGGATCAATGCTGTTATTGGTGATTTTGATACGTTTTTAACGGATCACGCCAATTGTGAGCGGAAAGCATCAGCCATGGCTATGAGTTTTGTTGCCAAATACCCGAATAGGAAAGAGATTTTAGGCGAACTGATAGGCATTGGTATTGAAGAGCTAGAGCATTTTAAAGAGGTACATCAAATTATGGAATCACGGGGCATTATGTTACCGCATGAGATTGGTCAAGATTTTTATGTCAAACGATTGATTGAAGGTTGCAGAAGTAGTCGGGAAGAGCGATTTATGGATCGATTGTTATTGGCTTCATTGGTAGAAACCAGAGGGGCTGAACGATTTAAATTGGTATACGAAAATATAAATGAAGCAGATTTAAAATCTTTTTATCATAAGCTTTGGGCTTCAGAAGCACGTCATGGTGAGGTTTTTGTTCGGATGTGTTTAAACTATTTTGATGAAAAGAGCGTCTATAAGAGACTAGCTGAAATGACAGATATTGAAGCTAAAATTTTAGATTCCTTACCGATTAAGGCAGCTTTGCATTGAGATAATGAATTTTTTTGTTAATGATAATTTGATTGAACCAGGGCCTGGAGATTTATTAATCTCACAACCTTACTTGCCCGATCGAAACTTCGAAAGAAGTGTTGTTTTGATCTGTGAGCATGATGAAAAAGGTACGGTCGGCTTTGTGCTCAATCGAAGATCAAATAGCGTTTTTAGTGATGTAATTGTCGAGGCGGCTCATTTTGATGCTCCATTGTATGTGGGCGGCCCAGTGCAGCATGATACTTTGTACTTTGTGCATAAGGATGAGTTTGAAATGGAATCAGGTCAATCTCTTGGAGAACGATTGGTTTGGGGCGGGAATTTCAATCGTTTATTAACTCTCATAGATACCCATCAAATAGATGAAAAAAATTACCGATTTTTTGTGGGTTATTCTGGGTGGTCACCCGGACAATTAATGGAAGAATTGAATGCTAAATCTTGGATTGTTTACCAAAACAAGGATGAAAACCTCATTTTTGATTTTTCATCTCAAGATTTGTGGAAGAAAGTTTTAAGGGAAATGGGGGGAAAGTATAGGGTAATTTCGAATTATCCTGTCGATCCCAGATTAAATTAAACGTAGATGTTTAAGTTTAACTAAGATTAGGTTTGTGACTAGAAGATATGGATAAGGAGAAACCATTGCCGGAGAAAAGAGCTGAAAAGCAATTCACGGAAAGCGTTCAGCGAGATGCTGAATTATCAGGAGAAGATATGAAGGATACTGAAAAAAAAGAATTACTTGAGAAGGCTTCGGATATTTCTAAAGTTAAAGAGCCTAAAAAATTAGCTAACAAGAAAAAAAAGAATGATCAAGATGAAACGTTGGAGTTATTGGGTGAAAAGTCTATAGTAAATCCAGTAGCATCCGTTTCTCCCAAGAAGGCGACTCAAGCAGTAGCTACGGCAGAGAGCGAGGAAGAGGGAGAACTTGCGTCTACCACTCCAGTTGAAAACGAGCCATCATTAAAAACGGACGTGGAAGGTACTAAAGAACAAGAAAAGGAAACAGCTAGTTCAAAATTAGCGTCTACTGAAACGACGGTCATTGAGGATTTTACTCAATTTTCCAAAGAGAAATTAGTGGCACATATAGCTGGTCTTCAAAAAGATACAGACTTGAAACAAATGGCTAATAGTCTTCGAAACTTAAAAGTGAGATATGATGAGCTTTTTGCGGAATCAAGAGCTCTTGCCTTAGGTGTTTTTCTAAAAGAAGAAGGAGTTGAGGCAGATGATTTCTTCTATAAGGGAGATGAAATAGATCAAAAATTTGAATCCTTATATCAAGATTTAAACAAAAGAAAGAATCAACATTATGCTCAGATTCAGGATCAAAGAGAGGAGAATTTTAAAAAGAAGAATCTGATTTTAGATCAATTGCGGGACATCAGTAACAATAATTTTGACATTGATATTAAAGTTGTCAAAGGGCTGCAGCAGTCATGGCAAGATATAGGTCCAGTTCCAGGGAATCAGCACAAACTTCTTTGGGCCAACTACAACGCTTTGCTAGATCGCTTTTACGATTCTCGAAGTATCTATTTTGAATTGAAAGATTTAGATCGAAAGAAAAATTTAATGGTTAAAACGGAGTTGTGTGAAAAGGCAGAAAAGCTTTCCTCTAAAGAGAACTCTAATTTTGCCATCAAAGAGCTCAATGAACTCCATGAGGAATATAAAAAAGTGGGACCTGTGCCCAGGGATCAACAAGAAAATCTTTGGCAAAGATTTAAGCTGGCTTCGGATAAGGTTCATGAGAAGAGAAGGGAGTTTATAGAAAGTTTTAAGAGTGTGCTCCTTGCAAATTTCGAGAAAAAAAAGGCCATTATTTTAGAGGTTAAGAAGTATGAAGATTTTGATTCTGAAAAAATCACAGATTGGAATAAGGCTGCAAGGACATTAATGAACTTCCAAAAAGAGTGGGAAGCGATTGGGGAGATGCCCCGCGAAAAATCAAAGGAGACTAACAAGTTATTTTGGGGAGCATTTAAAAAATTCTTTTCCAAAAAACGTGCCTTCA
>CAJXAT010000113.1 GCA_913050055.1 uncultured Flammeovirgaceae bacterium
TATTATGGGACAAATGCAGTAGAATGTATTGGTTATCTTGCAGATCCTATTGAGGGTAAAGGTAAGAAATCAGAACCATTCCTAGATGCAGTAATGACAAAAATCTATGAAGATACGGGTTCATTGCCGTATAATGCAGAGGATGTAGCTTGTGACTTTATTAGATGGATTGAAAACTATATGAGACCAGGAAAAGATTATGCTCATATTGATTTAGATAATACATTTAATAGTTCAACAATTATCGATCATCCTTACGGTAGACAAAGGGCCATGATAGACCTAGGTCTGGTAGAAACATTTAACGGAATGAAACACCATCCATCTGATGATAAAGTAATTGCAGCTGCTGGTATTACAGCAGAAGCATATAAGAAAAAAGTAAAAGAATTTGGTGTACCCTTAGTCCCTGGTACCGATTTCGCTATTTTAGATGTAGGAAAAGCCATCAAAATAACCGAGAAATCAAATATCCTGTGATGATTAAAGCCAGTGCCGGAGGAGGGGCAAAGCAATGCGCATAGTTCACGATAGCAGTCATTTTGATGAAGAAATGAAAAGAGCCAAGAGTGAGGCCAAAAATGCATTTGGAAATGATCAAGTTTTTATTGAAAAATTTATTGAACCACCTAAACATGTTAAGGTTCAGATAGTGGGTGATCATCATTGTAATTATGCTGTACTATTCGAACGTGACTATAGCATTCAACGCAGAAATCAAAAAGTAATAGAAGAAGTCCCATGTGCCCTTCTTCCCCTAAAAATCGTAAAGAAATCCTAGATTTAGCCATTAAAGTTGGGAAGTCATGAAAATATACAAGAGCGGGTACAGTAGAGTTCATCGCTGATGATCAGTTTAATTTTTATTTTTTAGAGATGAATATACGCATCCAATTTGAGTATCCTGTAACTGAGAAAATTAGCGGTATTGATTTGGTAAAAGAGCAAATTAATATTGCCAAGGGCAAAAAACTCTCTGTAAGCAATGGAACACTCGCGATACTAGGCCACAGTATAGAGGTTCGCATTTACGCTGAAGATCCCGCAAATAATTTTCTTCCATATGTGGGTACCTTAAGTACTTACAAGGTTCCTAAAGGACCAGTTGTCCGTGTAGATGATGGATTTGAAAAAGGTATGAACATACCTATTCAATATGATCCAATGATCGCCAAATTAATCGCTCACGTTAAAAATCGAGAAGAAGCCAGACGGAGAATGATAAGAGCTATAGATGAATATAAAATTTCTGGTATTGAGAGCACGCTCGGGTATTGTAAATTCAACCTTCAACACCCCGAATTTATAAGTGGTCAGTACAATACCGATTTTGTTGAAAAGTATTTTTCATCAGAACAACTCAAAGAACATTTGAATAAAGAAGAAGAAATAGCCGCTTCAATAACTGTTTTGACATTTTTAAAAGATCAAATTGGGAAGCAAGAGATAAAGTCAAAGCGCGAGAATAATAAACCATCAGCTTGGCGAAATCGACTGAGAAAATGATCCATTGCCTCTATACTAAAAGCCTTTTATCCTGAACATTAAATGCTATGACTGAAAATTTGACCTTATGCTCCCATTCACCAAGAAGAAAGCAAATTCTCAAGGCCGCAAACTACAAATTTGAAGTAAAATCGGTTGAAGTTGATGAATCTTTCCCACTTGAAATGAACAAAACTAAGGTTGCCGAATTCATCGCTGTACAAAAAAATAAACGTTATCAAAAAATTTTTAACAACGAAACCATCATTACTGCTGATACTACCGTGGTCTTAAAAGACGAAATTTTGGGGAAACCTGATCATTTTGAAGAGGCGAAAAGCATGCTTGAAAGATTATCAGGTAACACCCATCAAGTGGTGACGGGTGTTTGTATTTCAAATCCAAGTCAGCGGATTTCTTTTTCTTCGACCACCGAAGTCTCCTTTAAAATGCTGTCTCCAAAGGAAATTTATTTTTATATAGATGCTTTTAAACCTTTTGACAAAGCAGGGGGCTATGGTATCCAAGAATGGATAGGGATGATCGGAGTCTCAAGCATCAAAGGCTGCTATTATAACGTGGTTGGATTACCTATTCAAGAACTTTGTCACGCCCTAAAAGATAAATTTTCTATCCTACCATTTAATCATTAGCATCCTAATCATCTTCATTTTGATCTTCGCGATCTTTTTCTCTGAGAACCACTGCGCTTTCATCTTTTAACCGTTTAGAGACCAACAAAAAGGGACCCGTGACGATTTCGTCATCTGCAGCTAAGCCTGAAATTATTTCGATGTTTTCAAAATCACTGATTCCGGTCTGAACTTTGACTTTCTTAACTTTTCCTTCTAAATGAACAAAAACTATTTCTTCAAGCGTTTCGTCTTCAGATTGGATTTCATCTTCTTGATCTTGAGACCTCTTTTCATAGGAAGAATCTTCATCTACCCCTTCATCTTTTGACCCAAAAGAACCTTTCTTTGTCTCTTTTCGTGTCGTTACAGCAGATAAAGGAACGGTGAGAATATTATGCTTGGTCATAGTGATAATTTCTACACTCGCAGTCATTCCGGGTCTAAAAGGATAAATGATATCCATTTCTTCAAGTAAATCTTGATAAGAATCATTCAATATTTTAATTCTTACCTCAAACTCGGTAACTGCATCTGAGGAAACTCTATTATTGGCTGAATTGGCGATTTGTGTAACAACTCCTTTAAATTCTTTTTTTAGATAGGAATAAGAATCAACGTCTATCAAGGTGGTATCCCCTATCGAAATTTTAATAATGTCATTTTCATTGACATCTACCCTTACTTCCATATTATTTAAATCCGCAATTCTTAACATCTCAGTCCCTTGCATTTGACTGGTTCCCACAACGGTCTCTCCTTTTTCTACATCTAACTTAGAAACAATACCTGTCATGGGTGCTTGAATATTGGTTAACATAAGATTCTCTTGAGCTTCATCAACACTTGCCTGTGAACTTTTAACGATGTAAATGGCCGCTTCAACTGTTTGCCTGGCAGATTCCAAATCTTGAGTTGCTATTTTATAATTGGCCTCCGCCAGCTCATATTCGGAATCTGAGATCATTTCTTCTTTGTGCAAATGCGCTTGTCTGTTAAATTCTAATTGGGACCGATAAAAACCTGCTTCTGCCCGTGCCAAATTAGCTCTAGCTGCGGCCAAATTAGCTTTTTGCTGATTTAGATTGGCCTTAGATCGATTAAGAGATGATATGAAATTATCAGGTCTGATCTTGAGCAATAAATCTCCTGAATTCACAGAATCACCTTCTTTGATTTGTAGTTCAATGATCTCACCTGCCACTTCGGGACTTATTTTTACTTCTATCACGGGACGAACCATACCAGAAGCACTTACTTTTTCAACAATGGTTTCAAAAGAGACTTTGGCCATGTCTACTTCAAACATCTTTTTCTTACCTACCCAACCCAATGATTTTCCAATAATGGCAAATAACAATAAAGCGCCCACAAGAACGCATAAAATAATAATCAGTTTATTATTTTTATTATTTGACTTTTTTTGATTAGGAATTTTCATGTCAGAAAGTTAAAGATCGATTTTGATAGAAATCTAGTATTTTTTGTCTAAAAATATAATTAAACTTTGAACGAGCTAAATCAGACCTTGCTGCAAAAAGATTATTGCTTGCAATTTGATACTCGGTGAAGTTGGCCGCTCCTAAATTGTATTGACTTTCGATAATTCTCAAGGTTTCTTCTAATGCCTCCACTTGCTTTTTGGAAGCAAGAAAACTTTTTTGGCTCGATTGGGTGTCATTAAACGCGGATTCTATCGCTTGACGAAGTTGATTCGTTTGCTCTTTAACAGCAATTTCAGACTGTTGTAGCTGTATTTTTGATCTTTGGACGTTTGCGTTGGTTCTAAGATTATTGAAGACCGGTACTGACAAACTAAAGCTCAATGACTGACTGAAATTTTCTCGCCACTGTCTCGACCGATTGAAAGATTCTGTACCTATTATGGTACCAGAGGTTATTCGTGAATATACAGGAACTTCTAACATGCTACCATCAACAAAAAAACCAATGGGAACATCTTGGATCACAGGCGTCGTATTATCATATATAATTCTCTCTCGATCAGCAATATCAGAATAGTTGGTATACAAGTTCCCATTCAATCGTAGAGAAGGATAGTAGGCACCCTTCGCTATTTTCAAACCTACATTAGCCGACTCCACACGTAAATAAGCACTTTTTATTTCAGGTCTTACCCCTATTGCATTATCATAGATTTCTTGAATCGTTTGATTTTCTGTAATTAATTGCTCAACATCAATATCAGGAATGACTATTTCAATTTCTTCAGATGCTGGTATCAACATGGCTTGTTTTAAATTTAGAACTGCCAACGCAAGGCTGTTCTGCGCATTGATTAAAGTTACTTGATTCCCAGCCAGCTGACTGATCAATGCCAATTCAGACGTTTTAGGTAAAGAACCTACTGCCACCAAGCGCTGTGTACGATTCAATTGCTGTTGCGTCGAAGTAAGCTGAAGAAGCGAATTTTGCAATAATTCTTGATTAAAAATGATATTCAAATAGAAATTGGCAATATTCATGGCAATATTGTCTTTGGTACTTACCAAATCATATTGAGCCGCAGATAGATTGAGCTGGGATTGCTTGATAGAAAAATAAATCTGACCACCTGCAAACAAGTTTAAACTTGAATTTCCTGATAGCCCCGAAGTCCTTATCTGTTGGGCAATAAAGGAATTGGTTGTAGGATCAATGGATCGCCCCCAATTATTTCCGTAATTTGTACTTAAGTTTAAATTGGGTAATCGACTTGCTTGTGATTCTTGCACCGAAATCTTTGAAAGCTCTGCATTTAATGCACTTCTTTTTACTGTCAAATTATTCTCTAGGGCGATATCGATGCATTCTTGAAGATTGAGCTGGCGAGATACTTCTTGGGAGCTGGCAAAATGACCTAAAAAAAGCATCAAAAAAGAAAATAAAAAAATATAAATATGACGCATATTACCGATCATCAAAAATAAAATTAATGTTTTTAAAGTTAACCAATCGAGTACATAGGCATATCAATTTTTTCGTTTTCCCATTTCATCTGAGCGGCATACTTAGCTATTGGGCCGATGAGAAAGAAAATTTACAATTATGTGCCATTCAATCTTACGTAAAAAAAGGAATTAAGATGCGAATTTAAAAAAAAAATATTAAATCGCTACTGCCGCTTTAATATGAGGATGTGGATCATAATTGAGAATCTCTATATCTTCATATTTAAACTGGAACAAATCATCAACCAGCGAATTCAATCTAACCTCTGGCAACTTTCTGAAAGACCTTGATAATTGTAATTTTGCTTGGTCAAAATGATTATTATAGAGATGTGCATCACCCAAGGTGTGTACGAATTCGCCCAAACCTAGTTGGGTGACCTGTGCAATCATGACGGTAAGTAAAGCGTATGAAGCAATATTGAAAGGCACTCCCAAAAAGACATCAGCACTTCTCTGATAAAGCTGACAGGATAGTTTCCCCTGAGCTACATAAAACTGAAACATCGTGTGACAGGGCGGTAAAGCCATTTGATCAACTTCCCCAACATTCCATGCACTTACTATTAATCTTCGAGAGTCTGGATTTTTTTTAATTTGATCAACTACATTACTTATTTGATCTATGGTTGATCCATCGGATTTGGGCCAACTACGCCATTGCACGCCATATACAGGCCCTAAATCACCATTTTCATTGGCCCACTCATCCCAAATAGAAACCCCATTCTCTTTAAGGTAGCTAATATTTTGATCTCCCATAAGAAACCATAATAGTTCGTGAATTATCGATTTGGTATGGACTTTTTTGGTGGTCAATAACGGAAAACCTTGAGAAAGATCAAATCTCATTTGATGACCAAAGACACTTTTAGTTCCCGTTCCAGTTCTATCCTCTTTACTCACCCCTTCGTTTAGAATACGGTGCATCAAATCATGATACTGTTTCATTCGATCAATTGTTTTCCGATAAACACGAAAATAACATTTCTTATGAGAATTAAAGATATGATTGGGTAGGTTTATTTATCTAAATAATATTTATGTATTTGGTTAATGTTAAAACATTTTATGATTGCTTTAAATAGATTTGCTCTTTTTAAAAAGATGCATTAATATAATGGCTGATTACAATTTTAAAGAGGTAGAACCCAAATGGCAAAAGTATTGGAATGAAAATTCTGTTTTCAAAGTAGCTATTGATATTGAAAAACCTAAATATTATTGTCTGGACATGTTTCCTTATCCCTCAGGTGCAGGTTTGCACGTAGGGCATCCGCTGGGCTACATTGCTACTGATATAATTTCGAGGTATAAAAAACTTAAAGGTTTTAATGTATTACACCCTATGGGCTTTGATTCCTTTGGGCTACCTGCTGAGCAATATGCCATTCAAACTGGTCAGCACCCCTCGATTACAACCCATAACAATATCATTAGATATAAAGAACAACTCAAAAGTTTGGGGTTTTCTTATGATTGGTCAAGAGAACTCAGGACGAGTGATCCCTCTTTTTATAGATGGACCCAATGGATATTTAAACTTTTATACAACAGTTGGTACAATGTAGCCAATGATCAAGCAGAATCCATTGATACCCTAACTGCCCAATTCCTCAAAAATGGGAATATTGGGGTAGCGCTTGTTGGAGACCAAAAAATTGACTCATTTTCTTCAAAAGATTGGAAGCACTTCTCATTTGAAGAAAAAGAAACTGTATTGACAAAATATAGACTTACCTATTTAGCCGAAACTACGGTTAATTGGTGTGCTGAATTAGGTACTGTTCTGTCAAATGATGAAGTAAAAGATGGATATTCAGAGCGAGGGGGCCATTCTGTCGTCAAAAAGAATATGC
This sequence comes from uncultured Flammeovirgaceae bacterium, assembly GCA_913050055.1. Classification (GTDB taxonomy): domain Bacteria; phylum Bacteroidota; class Bacteroidia; order Cytophagales; family Cyclobacteriaceae; genus UBA4465. Next base: position 6,928 of record CAJXAT010000113.1, read on the forward strand.
CCCAATGGAATATGCGTATTAGCGCCTATGCAGATCGATTGTTAACGGGTTTAAATAAAATTGACTGGCCCGACGCCATCAAAGATATGCAACGAAATTGGATTGGGAAATCTATCGGAGCTGAGATCAATTTTAATTTGGAGCACAGCAAGGATTTCATAAAGGTTTTTACCACCAGAGTAGATACCATTTTTGGAGTTACCTTCTTGGTCGTAGCACCGGAAAGTGATCTCACCTTAAGATTAACCACTTCTGATCAATCTCATGCGGTTACTAGTTATGTGGAGGCGACTAAGGCCAAGTCGGAAAGGGATCGTATTAGTAATGTGAAACAAGTGTCTGGCGTATTTACGGGTAGCTATGTTCTACATCCCTTTACAGGCCAAAAAGTTCCTGTATGGATCGCAGATTATGTATTATCCGGATACGGAACCGGTGCGGTTATGGCCGTACCTAGTGGAGATCAAAGGGATTTTGATTTTGCTAAAAAATACAAATTACCTATTAATCAAATAATTGATGCTCAAATAATAACAGAGACGGAAGCAGATCCTACTAAAGATGGGAAAATGATCAATTCTGATTTTCTCAATGGTTTGAATCCTAAAGATGCCATGCTCAAAGGCATTGAAGCCCTCGAGAAGATAGCCATGGGTACTGCAAAGGTTAATTATAGAATCAGAGATGCCATCTTTGGTCGCCAACGTTATTGGGGAGAACCCATCCCTGTAAAGTATAAAAACAATCATCCGGAGCTTTTAGAAGAAGCGGCGCTGCCGTTGGTACTGCCAGAAGTTGATAAGTACCTGCCAACGGCAGATGGAGCCCCCCCTTTGGGCAGGGCTAAAGACTGGTATGATGAGTATCAAAATCCTTATGAATTAACCACTATGCCAGGATGGGCAGGTTCAAGTTGGTATTTTTTCAGATATATGGATCCTCATAATGATAAGGATTTCGCCTCGACCAAAGCGTTAGATTATTGGGAATCTGTCGATCTTTATGTAGGAG
>CAJXAT010000114.1 GCA_913050055.1 uncultured Flammeovirgaceae bacterium
AACCACTCCTCAACGGAACTATGCACCCCCAACGCACCTCCCCCACCCCAGCCTTTAAGCCCAGCCTTGCGCCAAAACCCTCTATTTCCACTTATCGGGAAATGAGTGGGATATCGGTTTTCCAGTATTTTTTTAACAGCCGACCGACAACTTGATAACCATCAAGTTGGTCTCTTTTTTTACTGTACCAATCTTCTAGAGTAATAAGACCACAAGCTTCTGCCTTTAGGCGCATGTATTGAACAGAAGATTTTTCTATACCACTATCTGGTAATCTAATATACAATCCTTCATTTGATCAAATGTATTTAGTTTTTGAAATAGCGTGACGTTGATTTAATTTATTTGACTTGTCTTCAGTGTTTAATCACAAGATCAACATTTTGAAGTAGACTAATATGGCGCAATATATTTCCTTTTACGGCTATAATATCGGCAAATTTACCCTCACTAATGGTATCGTAATCAGCTTCAACCCCCATAATCTTAGCTGGCTAATAGGTAGCAGCTTTAATGGTATAGATTGGATCAAAACCAAATTCATTGACCCATACATCTAGTTCATTCCAAGTAGATTGGATATAGAATTTCATAGGGATGCCACTATCGGTACCAATCATCAAAACAACACCTGCTTCTTTGAGCTGATTCACTTTCTTTTCTAAAGTCGGTCTTCGCATGGGTGTCAATTGAAAATAAGGCAATTGATCTGGGTATGCAAATGAATTTCTAAGGTCTAGTACGACCGAGTCCGGCAATCCCATATGCCAATCATCTCCATCTGAAATCTCTGGATTATCTCTCAAGTCTTCATGATTTTACAAGCCTTCTACGGTAGGAGTCCAATATACGGGTCCTAAATTCATTTGGGCGGTTCTTTCCTTAATGGCACTCAATATATCTTCTGGATATTCAGGAGCTGACGATAATCCTGTATGCTCAAAGCAATCGACCCCTGCTTTCAACTCTTTTCTAATTTCTTCTGGTCGATGACTGTGAGCCACTACCGTCAATCCTCCTTTGTGCACCTCGTCTACAATGGCGAATATTTCTTCTTCGGTCATCTGATCTTGATCTGGGAGCTTAATACAGTCTACCCCGGCATCGACAAGTTCTTTTACTTTGGCCCGAGCATCTTTGGGGTCATCCACACCCCATCTAAACTGTTCAGTACCGGGATAGGGTTGCTTTTGAATAAATGGCCCACTCATATACATGGTCGGTCCGAGTATCTCTCCCCTATTAATGGCATCTCTAACTGTCAGACTTTCCTTTAGGAGGCCACCTAAATCCCGCGCACTCGTCACTCCGGCCATCAGCAGTTATTTTGCGGAGGAAGGCATGATTACTTTTTCAAACAAGGAGAGATAAGTTTTATCCCAATACGCATAATCCGCATGGCCATTGATCATCAAATACACATGCATATCCCAAAGTCCGGGCAAAATAGACATATCTTCAGTCGAAATGATTTAGGCGCTTGCAGGAATCTCAGTACTTACTATTGTACCCACGGCAGCAATACACGTCCCGTCAATGATGATGACGCTATTCAAAATAGGCGTTGAACCAAATCCATCTATCAAAGTTCCCCCGACCAGTGCTTTTATCTGGGCATTGGAGGCTAGAGATCCAAGTAAAAAAATAAAATAAGTGATCCTTTTCATATTCATTTTGGTTAAAAAAATCATCAATTTTCATAAAGATAACTGCATTAATCGTTTTAAATAAATTGGGTACCCTTGGCTCAAGACTGATCAGCTCAACTTGCGCGTCCAATGATCAGACTCACTGAGTTGATCTATCTTGCCCGCCTGCTGTGCTTCTTTTAATGTATCATCCATGTCTCCAGAAGAAGTCAAGTGAAGATGTCCGCATTGATCACAGGTATAAAATGATCGGGTTGAGGAATTTTGGTATTTGACATGAATCCTGATCAAAGCTTCTTTGGCCTCTTGTTCGGTGTAAAAAATACTTTTTCTTGAGGAACAGTCGCTCATATGATTTAATCAAGTTTTAAAATTATATAATTTATCTGAAATAAAGCTATCTTATGTTTTTTGCCCTATTTCAATATCATCAAATTTTTCATCCACTTGATTTTTTAATCTCTAAAATGATAAATTTACAAAAAATAAGTCGTTTAAATACCTATGAACCGTTTGATTATTTCAAATTTTGAAGATTTTGAAGATAGAATAGGTACCCCCTTAGGATCCTCTGAATATTTTACAATCAACCAAGACCAAGTCAATAAATTTGCTGAAGCAACGCTGGATCATCAATGGATTCACACAGATCCAGAGCGCGCAGCACAAGAAAGCACTTTTGGTACAGCCATTGCTCATGGTTATCTTACCCTATCTTTGGTTCCTTATTTGTGGGAGCAAATACTAGAAGTTGAAAATCTAAAAATGATGGTTAACTATGGTATTGAAGCCCTCCGTTTCAATCAACCCGTACCCGTAGGAGGGCAAGTTAAGCTACATGCTACCTTAAAATCAGCTATCAATTTACGCGGTATTAACAAGGTAGAAGTCGATGTTAAACTAGAGATAAAAGATTATAAAAAGCCCGCATTTTCAGCAATTTTAGTATTCCTCTATCATTTTAAGGATTAAAATGCTTCTAAACTATTCAATTTTATTTATCATATGATCAACCATAAATAAAATCATGGCTTCTTATCTCATGACCCCTTTGGTTAATGATAGAAATGAACATAATGATCTTCGATAGATCCGTTAAGTCTATAACAATGGCATTCATACGTCAATTGAGGCATTCGGTAATCTCATGGATCGCAATGAATGTGGAAAATCCTCCTACGTCATCAGTGATGACAATTATTCTAGCTACCAAACCATGGTCGTAGGTTTTCAGGTTTCTAATGGTAATTGATCTGCTCTTATTTTTTTGTATTAATGCTCTGATCTAGGTAAATTAACTAGGTTATTTTTTCAAAATTAGGAAGTTTTTAAGTCCTCTGGACGTTGTATTGATGACTGTATAATGGCCTCTTTTTATGACCAAGACTCCAACGTGGTTTTGAATTGACCACATAAACTAATAAAAATACCTTAACTTCATTTAGAAAAAAGAACATAAAACCATGAGATTACCAGATGGAAAACTTTCAATAATCACTTTTATTGTAGCCTTTTTTTTTACTCTTTTAAATACTCAGGCTCAAAAAGTATACACAGTAGATGCCACTTATAAAGCTGATATCAAAGTGTTTGTGGTGAGTTCAGCCTATCAAGCAGATCTCTTGGTTTACAAAGTATCCTCCAATTATCAAGCTAGTGACAACGATGGGAAATGGTTTTTTACAGCTTCAGATTATCAAGCAGACAAGAAAATATTTTTTGTGGCCTCGGACTATCAAGCAGATCTCAAAATATATTTTGTCTCATCAGCTTATCAGGCGGGTTGGAAAAAGGGTTCTAAAAAATATTTATTGTATTAATTTCTAATGTTGAATCAAACCGAGACAAATAAAACGGACTCACGGTTCATCTAAAAACTATTTTTGCTCATACATAAAAAAGACCTCTTTAAGAGGTCTTTTTAGTATAACTATTGGATAAACTTATTTGATATCTTTTTTCACGATCACCTTAATCTCTTGCTTCCCTCCAGATAATAAGGTGTCTATTTCAATTTCAATATTACTATCTTCACCCATCACTATCCCTCCGTCGGATTCAAACATCATAATATCAGATCCCTTCATATACTCCATATGAAGACTACCGGGACCGTTCATCATTCTAAAATTTTGATTACTGTTTTGGACGCCTAGCAAATAACCTAATAGACCAAACACTATTGCAGTTATGATTATTAAAAACCAATTTTTGTTTAAAGATTTAATTATTAATGATATTTTTTTAAAAATTTTAAATGACAAAGTGTAAATGTATTTACATTCGTGAGAATCAAACTATTCTTTAACATGGTTTAACATCAATTTTTGGCAAAAATTTATCTATCCTATTGCAGCTCTCTTCAATTAATATGCATGATCACAAAAATACCTTTTTAACACAGCCTACCTGACCATCCTCGAGTCGGACCTTGATTCCGTGGGGGTGACTGGCTGATTTAGTCAAGACATCTCTCACAATACCATGGGTCAAATAGTCGGTGCCCTGTTCACTCTGGAGCACGATATGTACTTCTAAGACCTTTTGGATATCGCTTCGACGAGTAATCTTCATTCTTTTAAATCTTGATATTTAACTCTTGCTTTAAATATTGCTTCAATGTATTCAGATTTTGCTGCTGAGCATCATTGAGTAACAATTCCCTTTGATTGATCCACTCCAAATAAATTTGTTTGCATTTTTCAAACAAGGGATGCTGAGCATCATTTCTATAGCTAACCGCATTGCTAAGACATTCTTGGCATTCCAAAAATCCAAAGGTAAAAAAAGCTTTTCTTGCCAATTTATAAAAATAATCAGCCTTCCCATTGAGGAGGTCCTGCTCATTTTGACTTTTTTGGTCATAGTATTGTGAAAAATAGACCACAATCGGATCGGTCTTAATGGCTCTTGGGTTAAATAAATATTTGAAAATCAATCCTTCCAATGACGTACATCGACTCAGGGCCACGTAAGCCTGACCATTGGCGAAGGCATCGTTGATATCTGCAATCACTTTGTCAAAAGTGAGTCCCTGACTTTTGTGGACGGTAATGGCCCAGGCCAGTCGTACAGGTATCTGGGTAAACGCACCTATTTCTTCCGATTCAATGGTCTTTCGTTCTGGATGCCATCGATACGAAATATTGGTCCAAGTAGTCCGGTAAACCGCAATGTATTCGTAGAATTCGGTACTGATCACAATGTGATCCTCGTGCAATTCTAAAATGGTACCAATACTTCCATTAAAAAATTTTTTAGACGTATATTGATCCACTCCATCATCGGAAGGAACCGTCCCTGGGTCATTAATTACGGTCATAATTTGCGCCCCAATTTTTAAGGCTAAATTCTCTTGAGTAGGCATAAAAGAAGAAGGAAAAATACCTTCAATCAAGCCTTCATATTTTCTTTCGTCAGTCTTTAATGCCTTCAATTTATTTTCATTGACCTCATCTACCCTTTTATTAGTCGTACTTAACTGAATATAGTTCTCTTCTTCTTTAGGCTTGAAATTAGGGACATGACGACGGTTCAATAGGGCAATGTCATCGGAAGTCATTTGATTGAATCGGACTTTATTGAGCAATTCAACAAACTGCTGATTTTTTTGTCGATATATTTTTTTTAATTCGAGTTGTGCTGGTTTGATGATTTTAAATACATTGGAACTGAAAAAATATAAGGTTTTATAATATTCCCCTAAGATGGACTGCTCCTCACGCTTCATCACGGGGGGCAACTGAAAAGGATCACCCAACATCAATACCTGAACCCCACCAAACGGTAGGTAGGGCTTGTCTCTGTATACCCTTAGAATGTATTCGATGGCATCCAGTACGTCACAGCGCACCATGGATATCTCATCGATAATCAATAATTCCAATTCACTAATGATTTGAGATTTTTCGCGATTGTATTTGAGCATTTCGAAGATATTGACATGATCTTCATTCATTTTTCGAGTACTGAACCGCGTATCGTCTGGCCGTAAAGGCTCAAAAGGAAGTTTGAAAAAGGAATGTATGGTCACACCTCCCGCATTGATAGCGGCTACGCCTGTAGGGGCTACTACCACCGTTTTTTTAGAGGAAATAGCGGTAACATATTTCAGAAAGGTCGTCTTACCTGTTCCGGCCCTTCCCGTGAGGTAAATGGGGCGATCCGTTGACTGAACAAACTCTACGGCCGCATTAAATTCCCGATTGTCTGGATCGAGCGTAGCCAAAAACTCCGCCAAATTGTCCATGAGTTATTGCAGCTGCTTAAATTCAATACGAAGTTGTTGACTGATCAGCCTCATGTCTTTGATTTCTTTTGGGGTAACCAGTAGGATGGATACACCTTTCTTTCCTGCCCGAGCCGTACGGCCACTCCGATGGGTATAATATTCGACTTGATCAGGTAATTGATAATGAAACACATACGCTAAATTATTTACATCTATGCCTCTCGCAGAAATATCTGTGGCAATCAATACCTTGAGTTTATCCGCCTTGAAGGCCCGCATGACTTTGTCCCGCTCAATCTGCTTTAGATCGCCGTGAATGCAACCTACTTTATATTTTTTGGCCGTTAATTGTTCATGAAGCTGTTTGGTCACCCGTTTGGTCTTACAAAAGACAATGCCTCTTTCCTCTTTGTGTGACTTTAGGAAAAAAACCAACGCTTCAATTTTTTGAGCTTGTTCACAGATGGCATATTGATGTGCTATATCCGCATTGACCCGCTGATCTCTGTTGATCTCCACCTTTACTGCCGCAGGATCCATATAGCTATTGATGATCTGGATGATCTCTTTAGGCATGGTCGCAGAAAACAACCAGGTATTGCTTCCACGCGAAGTTTGTTCCAAAATCAAGTCCAAATCCTTTTTAAAGCCAACACTCAACATTTCATCTGCTTCGTCCAATACAACCGTCTTTATTTTTCGCAAGTCCACCGCCTTTCTACGCTGCAAATCCAACAACCTTCCCGGTGTAGCCACCAATATATGGGTCTTACGCCTCAGGGCACTGATCTGAGCTTCTATTTTTTCTCCTCCATAAACAGCTTCAACAAAAATCTTTTCCGTAAATTTTGTAAATTTAAAAATTTGTTTGGCAATTTGTTGTCCCAATTCTCTGGTAGGACATAAAATCAAAGCTTGAATTTTAGGTTCGTTGGGACATATGTTTTGTATTATAGGAATACTGTATGCCGCTGTTTTTCCTGTGCCTGTTTGCGCCATACCAATAAAATCTATCGGTGATTTAATGAGTTTTGGAATAGACTGAACTTGAATTTCTGTGGGCTTAACGATGCCCAGTGCTTCTAAACCTTGAATGACTTGGGGAGTAACGCCTAATGATTTAAATGATGCCAAAATATCTGATTTATTGAGCGGCAAAGTTAGCTCCAATTTATTTGCTCTCATGAAATAATAGGAACGATCATCGTATTGGCTTAGATTCAGCGTAACTTTACATATCTATGATCCGTATTGGAATATACAATGAACTGGTAGTTGATCGGATATTGACCCCAGGCGCTTTTTTGATAGACAGAGAAGAAAATGATGTCCTTCTCCCTAATAAATACATACCTGAAGGGACTAAAGTAGGTGATCAGCTCAAAGTATTTGTCTATAATGACTCTAAAGACCGTATCGTGGCTACCACTCTAAGTCCTTTACTACAGTTAAATCAATTTGGTTACTTGAAAGTAAAAGATATCAATAATATAGGTGCTTTTTTGGATTGGGGTCTAGAAAAAGACTTATTTGTTCCATTTAGACAACAGCGTGGACGTTTAAATGTTGGCCAGTGGTGTCTAGTCTATTTATATGTTGATAAACTCACCAATCGATTAGCCGCAACCACTAAAGTAGAGAAGTACTTTAAAAAAGAAAATATTGAACTTGAAGTAAACCAAGAAGTTGATCTAATTATCACTAGTAAGAGTAATTTAGGAGTTAATGTCATAATTAACAACACCTATATTGGTATGATTTTCCAAAATCAAATCTACAAAGACATTATGATGGGTGACAAGGTCAAAGGAATCATTGAACAAATTCGGCCTGATGGGAAAATTGATGTGACTTTAAGAAAAAAGGGAATGAAAAACCTTGAAGAAGGTGCTCAAATCATTTTGGATGAATTGAAAACCTCTGAGGGTTTTATACCCCTAACCGACAAAAGTACTCCTGAAGA
>CAJXAT010000115.1 GCA_913050055.1 uncultured Flammeovirgaceae bacterium
CCTGGGTACCAATTCAATATCAGAAACAACTTCGTCAATTCAGAGTCAAGGTCCAATCGACCTACCGCATAAATACCCTTAGGAATTCTAAAAATAGAACCTAACCCTTCATTTTCTGCCTCATCTGTGTACTGACTGAGCACTTTGTAAGGTTTATTTATGATGAAATATCTTAAATTGTCTGCCAAAGTATAATTATATGTTTTCTAACCGTGTGCTGCAATACTACCATCAATTGAGCGGGCCCGCAAATCTTCCAAGTCAGATAGAAGTATTGAACCCCTATCAAAATACGTATGCGCTGTCCTTATGCCAACAGTTTTATGATAAATATTATTCGGATGACCAATCTAGAAAAATTCTTTTTGGCATCAACCCGGGTAGATTGGGTGCCGGTTTAACCGGCATTCCATTTACAGATCCTGTGGTACTTTCGGATAGATGCGGAATTCCCAATCATTTAAATCAAAGAGCAGAATTATCATCAAGCTTTATTTATGAGATGATCTCGAGCTATGGAGGACCCGTAGCCTTTTATGCACGTTATTATATTTCTGCCCTCTCACCATTGGGCTATGTGAGCAAGGGAGTGAATCTTAATTATTATGATTTGCCCAATTATAAGATCTTATTTGAGTCTTACATAGTCACCCAAATTAAAGCGCAATTGCACTTCAACATTGATCGTAGCGTAGCTTTCAGTGTAGGCAAAGGCAAAAACTTTGATTTTCTCTGTTACCTAAATAAAAAGCACCATTTTTTTGATGCGGTGGTCCCACTCCCCCATCCTAGATGGGTCATGCAATATAAGTTGAAACATAAAGATGACTTTATCGCTACCTACATTGCTCAACTTAAATAAAGAGGCGTTCCCCTTTATTTTACTTGCGTGAAGTTATCACAGGTTCAATAACAGCCATTCATAAATCCAAGTTTTCTAGCCAAAAATCGCATTCTTTATCCTGAGCTTAAATAAGGATGCTACCGTTCAGCCCTCCCAAATATATCTGCAAGAAAGCTTTATTGAATATTTTATTTTTAATCACTACATTTAACAAATAATCACCTTTAAGAAATGCTAATCACTTACTACGGGCATAATTCATTTTTATTCAAATCCGATGTCAGCATACTGACCGATCCCTTCATTGCATCTAATCCAAAAGCAAAGCATATTGTCATGGAGGATATAACGGCAAATCATGTATTGATTACCCATGGTCACCCGGATCATTTGGCCGACTTGGATAAAATCATGGCTCACAATGATGCCAAAATCATCACCATGGTAGAAGTTGCCAGCTGGCTGGCCAAACAAGGGCATAACCATTCTCACAGTTTAAATTTTGGTGGAACGTATCAGTTCTCCACGGAAACAACAGCTAAATATGTGCAAGCGGTGCATTCTAGTAGTATGCCAGATGGAAGCTATGGGGGTCATCCGGGCTCTTTCATCCTCAAAACTGGAGATAAAACTATTTTTATTGCAGGAGACACTGCCCTGCATTCTGATTTAAAATTATTTGGCGCACTTAATGACATTGACTTGGCCATATTGCCCATTGGGGGAAATTATACCATGGACACAGAAGATGCCGTGCATGCGGCTAAATTTTTAGACTGTAGTCAAATCATAGGCTGTCATTATGATTCTTTTCCTGAAATATCTATTGATCACGCAGCGGCTCAAAACCTATTCAAGTCTCATCAATTGGATTTACAACTCATGGCTATTGGCGCAAGTATAACTCTTTGATTTCCTCTAACTAAATTTCTGTATCATGAAAATTTTTTTAAACTTGTGTTTATCCCTGACCTTAAGCCTGCTCATGGCCCAGGAAGCCCCCTTAAATCTACCCGATGCTGAAGTTGCTACTTCACGTCAGCAGGTTGAAATAGATGGAAAAACCATCCAATTAATTGCCCAAGCCGGTACTTATAAACTACGGGATGAAGTAAATAAACCTTTGGCCTTGTTTGGCTATACCAGCTATATCAAAGAAGGAGCCATAAACACCAGACCCATCGTTTTTGCTTTTAATGGAGGCCCTGGATCTTCCTCTTTCTGGTTACATATGGGTGTATTAGGACCCAAGAGGATTGCAGTAAATGATCCTGACTATACCTCGGCTGCCCCCTATCAAATTGTGAATAACAATTATTCCATTTTAGATGTTGCAGATTTAGTGATGATTGATCCGGTAGGCACAGGATTGAGTGTTCCATTAGGAGCGCATACCTTCGAAGAATTTTGGGGTGTCGATCAAGACATCAGAAGTATCAGTTTATTCATTACCCAATATTTGATTGAACAAGGTCGCATGAACTCGCCCAAATTTCTTCTGGGAGAAAGCTATGGCACCTTTAGAAATGCTGGCATCATGGATCATATGCTCAATCAAGGAATTGCGATGAATGGAGTCATCATGGTCTCCGCTGTTTTTGATCTAAGAACCCTCATTTTTCCACCCAATGATGATTTACCTTACCTTATGCATTTTCCCACCTATGCTGCTAGTGCCTGGTACCACAACCAAATTCCTGATAAAGAGCCTAACTTGGAAAAGTTCATTGATGAAATAAGAAGCTTCACAGAAAATAGTTATGCACCTGCCTTATTTAAAGGAGACCGTATTTCTCCAGAACAAAAGAACACGGTCGCGGGTGAACTGGCTAACTATACAGGTTTGAGTAAGGAATACTGGCTCAAGTCAAACCTCAAAGTAACGGGATCTGAGTATTTTGCAGAAGCCTTAAGATCAAAGGGCCTCGTTATGGGAAGGTTAGACTCAAGATATACAGGGATTAATCAAGACCTGATCTCACAATTTGGAAGTCATGATCCTCAGAGTACCGCCATTTCTCCCGCTTATATTACAGGTTTTTTAGATTATTTTCACAACACATTGGGCGTGAGAAAAGACTTACAATATACCGTTACTGCCAGTCGCAGAGAAGGTTTTGAATGGGATTGGCATCATAAAGGCAACCAAAGATGGAATACACAAGCCGCAATCAACACCGCACCCGACATGGCCAGAGCCTTGTCTCGAGATCCCAATATGAAAGTACTTATTCTTAATGGGTACTATGACATTGCTACCGTATTTTATGGAGTTGAATATACGATTGATCATCTTGGACTTACCCCTGAAATTCGTGATCATATCATCATGAAATACTATGAGGCGGGGCACATGATGTACACCCATGACCTCAGTCTTATCAAGTTCAAGAAAGATGTAGGGAGTTTTATCTTAGAGCAGTCAAAATGAGGAGCTAGCCCCTGCCTAGATGCACCTTTAAGGCAAGAATGTTTGCGGGACTATTACCTATGAAGATCTGTCCATCAACGATGAATACAGGACGTTTTAAAAAAGTATATTCCTCTTGGATCAGCTTTCGATAATCAGACTCTTGAAGGGTTTGATCCTTTAAAGCTTTGTATTTGACTGCCCTTTTGGAGAAAAAAGCCTGATAGCTACCTGCAAGATCGCGCATCTGATCAATTTCATCATAAGTAAGGGACTGGAGTTTGATGTCTATTTTCTCAAACCCATCTAAAGCCGTATCTAAATCTTTCATGATACGGATGCATGTGCTGCAGGTACCCAAAAAATATATTTTTTTCATAGTAAATGCTGATCTGGAAAGGCAAAAATAGCAGAAATAAAGGGATATCTCATATTTTTAAAGTACTCAAGCTATTTGGAGTTTCATTGGTCACATAAAGTATCCAATTTTTATTAAAAATGCTAAATTTACTTTAATTTGATGACTACTTCACATCAACCCCCAATATATGGAAATCGCAATACACAATTGGGTGCGTTCCGAAAGTATCGAAAGCACCCTCACCCGAATCGCTGGTCTGGGTTATGACAAAATTGAAATCCAAGGGAGTCCTGAATTATATGATCCTGCTAATGTATTGCAATTACTGTAATCCCACCATTTAACCTGTTTGGGAGTGGTGACCTTAATGCTTCAAGATCGTAACTTGCTGAACAGGGATGCCGCACAAAGAAAAAATAAATTCAATACGTCAAAGATATTATACAAATGGTCCATCGATTGGAAGGTACCATGGTTTCTGTGGTACCGGCTACAGTATGTAAACTTATTCCGGAGGGTAAACCAGAAGACGAGTGGCTATTGGCGGTAGATGCGCTGCAAGAAATTTATAATTATTCAGAAAATTTGGGCGTTTCAATTGGTATCGAATCCATCAATAGATTTGAAATCTATTTCATCAACCGGACCGACCAGGCCCTGGCGTTGGCTACAGCCGTAAGTTCCAACTGTGGAGTAATCTGGATACCTTGCATATGAATATTGAGGAAATAGATATGGTGGAAGCCATCAAAAGCAGCAAAGATCGTTTGGTAGGTTTCCACGTAGCGGATAACAATCGTATGGCACCCGGAATGGGACATCTCCCATGGATCGATATCTTGGATACCTTAAAAAGCATCCATTATGATCGTGTCCTTTCGGTTGAATTTTGTTCGGCGTTGGACCGAACCCCGGCCAACCCCTATCCCAACTCAATTGATGAGCATCCTAAAAACTTGAGTCCTGAGCAACGAAAATTTTTGGAAGATCATGGCAGCTCGGCGGTAAAAGAACATTTTTATCACATGTTGTCAGAAAAATCAATTCATTGTTTAAGGGAGCTTCTTTCATAAATAAAACTCACATCGAAACCTTTGGTTATCAATACCTCTTTAATGAAAAAAAAAGCATACCTATGATACTGGTTGGCTCACTTTTTTTGACGTGATCCTGAGGACTGCAGATTTGGATTTATTTAGATTGTGGTGACGCTGAGGCAACATAAACCTACTTCAGCGTCAAGTTGCCTTAAGATATTTTGAGAAATTTTAAACAATAACCCCATGGCAAAAGTACTAAAAATCAACCATGTTGCCTTAATCGTAAAGGACTTGGAAGCCGCCTGTATTTTTTATGAAAAAGAATTAGGATTGGAGCCCCCTCCCCTCCTTTTTATTTGACTACCCTATGGCTTTTTTCAAATTCAATAATCAACAACATTTGCATTTGACCGCATGGGAAGATGCCCATTCTGTCCGAGGTCATATCTGTATGCAAGTAGATGATGTCAATGCTCTGTTTTTTAGGATGAAAGCCCTAGGAATCATTGATATACAACCTTGGGGTAAAGTAAGACGACCTCCCGATGGAGCCATTCAAATATTTGTTCGCGATCCCTCAGAAAATTTAGTTGAATTGTCTTCAGATCCAGAAGATCCGATTGATCCCAAAATCTTTAAAGATGAGCTCTATCAAGAAGGTATTTATGTCTCTGGAAGGAACGATTTTCGAGGCTACAAATCCAAAGACGCCACCTTGTCTCACAAAAATAACTGGGCCTGAATATAGGGACCAGTTTAATCGTCAAAGGCTTATGAATTTATGGAGATTAGTTTTTGAGCCTTGGGACCTTCTGACCTTCCAAAACTAACCTAATGAAAAAGGCTGTGGACTGAAGCACAAGAGGAAAATCAATATCGCTACCCAACCGATTATATTCCTTTTTTCATCCAAGGGCGTATTTTCTACGGCTTTGGGATGGTAAACCCCCAAAAATCGTCCGATTAAAAACACAAAGAGCAACCAACCATCATAACCCACTATAGCAGTAAAACTGGTCACCGCATATTGTAAGGCCAGCAGTACCACGGCAAAAAACCAGCGATCTCTGGTCTCCGGAATCATCGAAGCCACGGCCAAATAGACAAAATAAAGATAAATCCCTACGTAAGCCATGAAACTAAAGACACTCTCCAGGGAGACGTCTGCTAAGAGATCTGGTGAAATCCAGCCCAGCCCGGCATAAAATAGAAATAAGGTATAAAAAACTTGATTGATTCTTTGGGCTATTTTGGAGCCAAATAAGCCAAAAACGACATGGCCTCCATCCAATTGACCAATGGGCAATAAATTGAGGGCTGTGAAAAACAAGGCTAAATAGCCCGCCAAGATAAAGGGATAATGGATCATTTCATTGGGATGGGGCAGCAAGTCGGGATCTGCTACATAGGTCTTAAAGAACCAAAAAATAGGATTTTCTCCCAACTGAAAAGCCATCCCTTCGGCTTCATAAACATGATCAGCATAATCCAAACCATGTACTTCGTATTCGGGATGTATTTCAAAAATATACTCTGCAGGGGGCAAATGGCTGAAGCCATACCATAACACCAATAGGGCCATCACAAACCCAGCAATGGGTCCTGCCACTCCAACATCAAAATATTCTCGACGACTTTGAATGAGTGCTTTGATACGAATGAATGCTCCCATGGTACCAAACGAAGGCATCCCGGGTATAAAACCCAACCACATAGGAATATAATAAGGCAGGGTCACCTTGATCTGATTCATTCTGGCCACTACGTAATGCCCCATCTCATGAACGGTCAAAATCAGTAAAAAGGGGATAGAAAAGGACAAACCATTCCGAAGCTCTTCTTGGGTTAAGGAATATTCACCGATAAAGAGCCACCGACCATACATCCACTCTGCTCCCGCTATCGTGGTCGTGATCACGGTGATGATGAAAAGAGCGATATGAATCAATAACGTCTTTTGTTCTTTCATCTCAATTGATCCAGAATTTGATCTGAATAGGTCACTTGTATGGCTTGAATGCCGCTGTCCTGAGCCACGGTTATATTTTCGAGACGATCATCAAAAAATATGGTTTGTTCAGGATTTAAATTTTGCAAGTCAATGACCTTTTGGTAAATGTGAGGATCGGGCTTCCTCAGTCCCAATTCATGTGAATAATAGGCCGTATGTACCATGTCACTCATGATCCTTGAGGAGATGAGTTCCCCTACACGTTGATCAAATGATCTTTGGTGGATTGCATTGGTGTTACTTAAAATCAATAGATTGAATTGATCTTTTAATGCGAGCATTAAATGTAGCTTATCTTGCTTTATATTACCCAAAAAAGAGTTCCAAATAGTCTCAAAGGAAGCTTGAGACAGTTTGGTATGCAGTAATTTATTGACTGCTTGACAAAAATCCGAATCGGACATCTTTCCCGTTTCATAATCAATCAAATCTTGTGATTGAGAAATTAAGCAGATGATATCCTTTGCAGTCTTATCCGAATATCTTTGAAATTGATCAATAACGCTTTTTGAATCTAAGTCAATGATAACCCCTCCCAAGTCAAAAATAATGGTCTCAATATTCTTTAAGTCAATCATATATATTCTAACCTATTGTTTTGTATGGTTTTTTTACCAATCTGCGGAGGTTTTGAAAATTCTCTCCAAGACTTCAAAATCTACGTAATGCAATCCTAATCTCTTTTCACAACCAAAGGCCCAATTAATTAATACTTGTATCCCACTTAAAAAAAATCTTTCGTTTTATAGTTTAAGATAGTCTCTATTTACTCCAACTGCTGAAAAGAAATTTAATATGATCTTTTAATTTTATATAATCATTAGAATTAAAAAATTTAATCTCATTATCATACAATTCGGCTCTAGTAACAGATCTAGTGCCGAATTTTGATACCGCAATTGCAGCTGCCTTATTAGATTTCTTTATAGCATCAATGATCCCAAT
>CAJXAT010000116.1 GCA_913050055.1 uncultured Flammeovirgaceae bacterium
ATAAAACAGATCTCTCGCCCTTAACTCTTCTTTTCCGTGATTTTCCTTCAACTGAAGAAATTCAAATATATCGGCATGCCAAGGCTCAAGGTAAATAGCAAAGCTTCCTTTTCTTTTGCCTCCTCCTTGATCGACATACCTGGCAGTCATATCAAAATTCCGAAGCATCGGGATGATACCGTTCGAAGTACCGTTGGTTCCTTTGATGTAAGCTCCAGTCGCTCTTACATTGTGGATACTCAAACCGATACCTCCTGCTGATTGGGATATTTTAGCACATTGCTTTAGAGTATCATATATTCCATCAATACTATCATCCTGCATGGTCAATAAAAAGCAAGAGGAAAGTTGTGGCTTTGGGGTACCTGCATTGAACAAAGTAGGAGTTGCGTGCGTAAACCACTTTTCTGACATTAAGTTATAGGTTTCTATGGCCGCTTCAATATCATCTCCATGAATACCCACGGATACCCGCATCAACATTTGTTGGGGTCGCTCTACAATCTTACCATTCAACCGCATCAAATAAGCCCTTTCTAAGGTCTTATAACCAAAAAAATCATAATTAAAATCCCGATCATAGTCGATGGCCTCATCTAATTTTTTCGCATTGTTTTTGATTACTCCGTAGGTCTCTGAAGAAAGCAAAGGTGCATTCTCTCCTGTTTTGGCATCTACATAGGTGTACATATGCTTCATCGTATTAGAGAAGGATTCCGATGTTACTTTGTGCAAATTGGAGATGGCAATTCTCGCTGCCAATTTGGCAAAATCTGGATGGCGTGTGGTCATGGAAGCTGCAATTTCTGCTGCCAAATCATCTAACTGGACAGTAAGTACACCATCGTATAAACCATCTATAACTTTCTGGGCTATTTTGACTGGCTCTACAAAATCTCTATTGAGCCCTTTGCATAACTTCTCAATCCTCGCAGTAATCTTATCAAACTTAACTGATTCTCTTCGGCCGTCTCTCTTTAGTACTAACATGGTTGATTTCTTATATTTTATTTCTATTAAAATTCTTGGTTAAGACTGAATTTATCGTTGTCGTTTTCGGCATTCAAAACACCTGCTTTTTGATATTCTCCCACCCTTTTTTCAAAGAAATTCGTTTTCCCTTGAAGCGAAATCATTTCCATGAAGTCGAATGGGTTGGTTGAGTGATAGATTTTAGAACAATTCAATTCCATCAAAAGCCTATCTGCTACAAATTCAATGTATTGACACATCAACTCCGCATTCATTCCAATTAATCTTACTGGAAGCGCATCGGTTACAAATTCTTTCTCAATAGTTACAGCATCCGCTATAATAATTTGTATAGCTTCATTACTCAATTTGTTAACCAGATGATTGTTGTATAGTAAACATGCAAAGTCACAATGTAACCCCTCATCTCTAGAAATCAATTCGTTTGAAAAGGTTAAACCCGGCATCAATCCTCTTTTTTTCAACCAAAATATAGAACAAAAGCTTCCTGAAAAAAAGATACCTTCGACTGCAGCAAATGCAACTAGTCTTTCCGCAAAATTACCCTCATCTATCCACCGAAGCGCCCAATCCGCTTTTTTCTTTACACAGTCCATAGTATCTAATGCATTGAAAAGACCATCCTTTTCTTTTACATCTTTTACATACGTATCTATAAGAAGTGAGTAAGTCTCAGAATGGATGTTCTCAATAGCAATTTGAAATCCATAAAAGAATTTTGCCTCGGTATATTGTACCTCCGAAACAAAATTTTCAGCGAGATTTTCATTTACAATTCCATCACTTGCTGCAAAAAATGCCAAAACATGCTTAATGAAATGTCGCTCATCCCCTGTCAGCATATCCCAATCTTTCAGATCTTGTCCTAAATCTATTTCTTCGGCCGTCCAAAAACTGGCTTCTGCTTTCTTGTAATAACTCCAAATATCATCATGCTCGATAGGAAAAAGAACAAATCTATTGTTGTTCTGTTTTAAAATGGGTTCGTTTTTAAATTCTACTACAGGGTTGCTCATTATTTATTATTTTTTATTTATTATTTTTTCGTTGTGGTGCGACAGCAATATTTTGCTATTACCCTTTAAACCTTAGGTTCTTGGACATGAGGTATTGCATAATAACTATTTAAAATTTGTGTAACCAAAGTCAGCCGTATAAAACAAAAGCACTGTGGTGATTTACTTTTTCTAACTCGGTTTACAAATCTGTCCAAATCACACCTAAAATACAAATCGTATTCCATGGAACCCCATGGGTAATCAAGACTGTGGATAAGTACATATCTATTTGATATATAATATATTAGGAGTCGTTTAAATGAAAAAACTTGCATCTATTTCACCTCTCAATGAGGTTTAAAAAAAATCTTTTTTTTTTTTAAAAAAATTATCCACAACTATTTCCATTTATTTTAAGGCCAATCCTTTTACATTTTAAATCAAAAATCCTATATTTGCCTTCCGTTTTAAATTAATAATAATGTACGCAATAGTTGACATTGCTGGTAAGCAATTCAAAGTAGAAAAAAATAAATTCTTGTACGCCCCCTTAATGGATGCTGAAGCAGGGACTTCTTTAAATTTCTCTCAGGTACTCCTCACGGACGACCATGGAAAAGTAAAAGTAGGTACCCCCTCGGTTAAAGGTGCCAGTGTGTCTGGCAAAATACTAGAACACGTCAAAGGAGATAAGGTCATTGTTTTCAAAAAGAAGCGGCGCAAAGGCTACCGTGTCAAAAAGGGACATCGACAACAGTTTACAAAAATCCTAATAGAAGATATAAAATAATTATCAAAGATGGCACATAAAAAAGGCGCAGGTAGTTCAAATAATGGTCGAGAATCCGAAAGTAAGCGATTAGGTGTTAAGATTTTTGGTGGCCAAAAAGCCATTGCCGGGAATATCATCATTCGTCAACGTGGAACCAAACATCATCCCGGTAACAACGTCGGAATGGGGAAAGATCATACGTTATTTGCACTCACTGATGGAATGGTTCAATTCAAAAAAGGTCGGCAAGACAGATCTTACGTTCACATTGAAGCTGTGAGTTAAAAAACAAATTTAAAAATAAACAAAAAATGAGATTCAATGAATCTCATTTTTTGTTTAAATCCTAAGTCAAGAAGCTCAGGATACTTTTTTTTGGCCTGCCCGATAAAACCGTGGTCTCTTTAAATCCATTGGCGTATAACTTCTTTATGGTTTTCCAAAATTTATAATTATTCTTATTTCCCGTTTCAAATTACTATCTCATATGTTGTGATGCAGTCATCCATAAGAGGTTTTCTACTCTATTATTTCGGGGATTATTGTCTTTGTGAACAATCATGATTTTTTTCTCATCATTAGGTACATATAATTTGGCCACTTCTTTATGGGAATAAATTGTGCTCTTCTTTTTGTAATCACTCATCAGATCAAGAAAGTAACACTTACATTTATTATTCCATCTTTGACGCATAATTTTACTTTTTAATCTCATTTCAGTTTTACTCCCTGAATGCAATACTTTTCGAGCAATACTTTTTATTTTACCTTGACTCGAAATTAAATAATTTTTACAATTTGGGATCTGACCCCATTTTCCTTTTTATTTTGACTTTCATCCTTAGTTTGAGTGAATTGAAAAACTCGAATTAATCTTAATAACAATTCTAATATATGAATTACTTTATAATAAATTTTTTTTTGTGATTTTTTGAAACCAAAAATACTCCAAGACTCCTCTCAGTTGAAGGGCATCTATGTATCATTAAGAAATATTAATCAGATTATTTTTAATTCATAACCCGTCCATTAAAACTTTAAATAACTTTGTAACCTAACTGAATTCATAAATATGTTCGTCTACAATATAACCTTCAATGTAGAACCTCCAATCGAATCCGAATGGCTAAAGTGGATGAAAAACGAATATATATTAGATATCCTCGGCACCCCACATTTTACTGAACATCGTATATTAAGGCTGATTAACGAAGATCCTGGTGCCTCAGGAACTACTTATGCCGTTCAATTTACAGCAACAAATATTGCTCATGTACAACAATACTTGGCCAACCAAGGCACCATACTACAAAACGAGCTGAGGGCTAAGTTTGGTGAAAAAGTATTGTCATTCACAACCCTTCTCGAGGAAATTTAAAAATCAATATTACAATTGATCCATTCATGCCCAAACTGAGTGGGATAATGCTTTTTATAAAAATTAATAGCACTCTGGTTCCAATCAAGAACTTGCCACATCATACCGGTACATTGTGTCGCCTTCGCCGTTTTTAAAACCTCATCGAATAACATCTTACCTATCCCTTGTCTCCTCAAAGACTCTTTTACGACCAGGTCTTCCAAATAAAGACGCCTTCCCTTCCAGGTCGAATATCTCGTATAATAAATAGCAGTCCCAACAATAAAGCCTTTATTTACCGCAACATAAAAATCAAAGATCGCGGATTTACCAAAGCCGTCCACTTCCATTTGGACCACGCTATTTTCAACTTCCTTCAATGCTTTTTCATAAATGGCCAATTCTTTGATCAAGTCTAAGACTTGAGCTAAATCTTTTTGTACCCCTTTCCTGATCGAAATCATATTTTAAAAATTAAAAAGTTATCATAAAAGTAAAATGGGACAGGTTTCCATAAATCTCCTACACCTTCTTCAACAAAATTTATTCATATGTAAGAGCAATCAATTCATATTGTGAGGATTTATTCCAGTAAGAAAACATAGCTATTTTTCAATAAAGTCAAATCCCAAATAAGGCTGCAGTACAGCAGGCATTTCAATGCCCTTACTTGTTTGATTATTTTCAAGTATTGAAGCTAAAATTCGTGGTACCGCCAAAGCACTTCCGTTTAAGGTATGTGCGAGTTGCTTTTTACCTCCATTAGTTTTATACCTCAGTTTTAACCGATTGGCCTGATAATTCTCAAAATTTGAAACTGAACTCACTTCTAGCCATTTTTTCTGACCCCCAGAGTATACTTCAAAATCATACGTAATCGCAGCGGTAAATCCTAAATCCTTGCCACACAATCTTAACATTCGATAAGGTAATTCCAATGAGGCTATTAAATCCTCCACATGTAGTTTCATTTCCTCCAAGACCGCATAAGAATTTTCTGGTTTTGCAATTTGCACTACCTCCACTTTATCAAACTGATGAAGTCTATTGAGACCTCGAACATCAGCACCCCATGATCCCGCCTCTCTTCTAAAACAAGGTGTATATCCAATCATCTTAATGGGAAAATCAGCTTCTTCTAACAAAGCATCTCTATAAATATTGGTAAGAGGTACTTCTGCCGTCGGTATCAAGTAAAGGTTAGTGTCAGATAAATGGTACATTTGCCCTTCTTTATCAGGCAATTGCCCCGTAGCTAAACCTGATACCTCATTGACCAAGATAGGTGGCTGAACCTCTTGATAATCCGCGGCAATCCCTTTATCCAAAAAATAGTTAACCAAACCCCTGACCAATCGTGCACCTTGTACCTTATAAAAAGGGAATCCTGCACCCGTAATTTTATTACCTATATTAAAATCAACCAATCCATAATCCTTGATCAACTCCCAATGAGGTTGATGATCTATTTCTAATCGCGGAAAATCGCCTTTTTGAAAGATTAGTTCATTGTCCTCCTCACTTTGACCTGCCACCACTTTTTCATTTGGGATATTGGGCAACTCATATAATTTCTCCCTCAACGACTTTTCAATATCTTGAAGTTGTTCAGATAAAACCTTACCACGCTCTTTAATTTCAGCAGTTTCTAATTTTATTTTTTGAGCTTCCACCTTATGTCCCGACTGCATTAAAAACCCTATCTTCTTCGAAAGTTGATTCGAACGGCTCAATACATCATCCAGTATCCCTCGTACTCCTTTTCGTTGGTCATCTAACTCAATAATATTCCTTAATAGCTCATCAGGGTCCATAAAACCCCTTTTCCTGAGGCCTAAAACGTATCTTCCAAAATTTTCTTTGATCTCGCGGACTAACAGCATTTCCTTAATTTTTTTATACTTTACAAAGAAACCCTTAGAATGGCAATAAAGCGAAAATATATACGCTCAATCTTATAGATACATAAAAAAAACCTTAATGTTTGTTTATATTTATAACTTACTATATCATTGCAACTCTAACCAATGAAGATCTAAGACCAAATTATTCTAGGTCAGATCATATCTTTATACAGATCGAGATTATTTATATCCACTAGTTACCTTTTATGCACACATTAGATGAATTGACCGTTCGGTTGCTTTCTGAATTAATAGAAATCGCCGAGGGACTTGGCCTCAAAAATGCCAAAAAAGAGTCGAAACAAGACCTTATTTATAAAATTTTAGATATACAAGCTACCCTTCCCGAAAGTGAAGTCAGCGCGCCTATTGCTAAAAAAGAAATCAAAACAGCTCCTAAAAAGAAACCTCCAAATCTCAATATGAAAAAAGTAAACCAATTAAAAGCAACATCTCGCCCTGCAGAAGCAAAGGATGATACTTCAAAACTATTGGCTTCCCTAAATCTTAATATAAAGGACGGAGATAAAAAAGAAATTCAACCTACTGCAACCAATACTCCTTTGGCAAAGGTAGAAGCAAGAGAGCCAAAGCCCTTAAATCAAGAAAAAACAGAAAAAAAACCTGAAAGGAGAGAAAAAAATGAACGGGATATCTCCCGAGATGAAGCTCGAGCCAAAAAAGATGAATATCTTAAAAATATAAAAGAATTTGAAGGTATTATTGAAAATGAAGGTGTTCTTGAAACCCTTCAAGATGGCTATGGCTTTTTAAGATCGAGTGATTACAACTATTTGGCCTCTCCAGACGATATATATGTATCCCCCTCTCAAATCAAACTATTCGGTTTGAAAACAGGTGATACAGTAGAAGGTGAAATTAGACCTCCCAAAGACGGTGAAAAATATTTCGCCTTATTGAAAGTATCCTCTGTAAATGGTAAGACTACTGAAGAAATTAGGGATCGGGTTGCTTTCGAATACTTGACTCCATTATTTCCACAAGAAAAGCTTAACCTCAGTACGAAACCTGATAATTATTCAACCAGAATTTTAGATTTGTTCGCTCCCATTGGAAAAGGACAACGAGGTATGATTGTCGCTCAGCCAAAAACAGGTAAGACCGTGTTACTCAAAAATGTTGCCAATGCGATTGCTGAAAATCATCCAGAATGCTTCCTGATCATATTACTTATTGATGAGCGACCAGAGGAAGTCACCGACATGGCGCGCTCTGTGAAAGCAGAAGTCATTGCCTCTACATTTGATGAACAAGCAGAAAGACACGTAAAGGTGGCCTCAATGGTATTGGAAAAAGCCAAAAGAATGGTAGAATGTGGTCATGATGTCGTGATTTTACTTGATTCCTTGACGCGTTTGGCGCGAGCCTACAATACCGTCGTTCCTTCTTCAGGAAAAATACTTTCAGGAGGTGTTGATGCCAGTGCATTACACAAACCCAAAAGGTTTTTCGGTACCGCTCGAAATGTTGAAAATGGCGGTTCT
>CAJXAT010000117.1 GCA_913050055.1 uncultured Flammeovirgaceae bacterium
AAAAAATAACGAAACCTTTCAGAAAGATGGGCCATGTTACCATTACAAATGAAGATATGTCCACATTGAAAGCATCCGCCAATCAAGTAAAAACCATTTTAAAAGTTAAAGCATGAGCGATTCAAAAGTAGGAATTATTATGGGCAGCAAATCGGATTTGAACATTATGTCTGATGCAGCAGAAATTTTGGAAATACTTGGAGTGTCGGCAGAAGTAAGGATTGTGTCGGCACATCGGACCCCTAAGCGAATGGTAGCATATGCCGAGAGTGCTAGGGAACGAGGCCTAAAAGTCATTATAGCAGGTGCTGGAGGGGCCGCGCATTTACCAGGCATGGTAGCCTCTTTGACGAGTTTACCGGTCATTGGAGTTCCTGTCAAATCAAGAAATTCAATAGACGGCTGGGACTCAGTGCTCTCCATTTTACAAATGCCAGGTGGGATTCCGGTAGCAACGGTTGCGCTGGATGGTGCTAAAAATGCTGGAATTTTGGCAGCAGAGATTATTGGTGCCTTTGACGAAGAGGTAGCCAGCAAATTGGATGACTATAAAAAATCATTGGAAGAGGCCTTATTACATCACAACGATGATTTAGAGCGCAATGGTTGGAAAGGAAATGCGATTGGTTTTAAATGATGTTTTCTCAAATCATGGGCATATTTTCTTTCAACGGGCTCATAGTTAATGACCCTTTTTCAATTTTTTTTAGAAAAATAATGTTAATTTAAAGGGATGCATCCATTTTATATTGATTTATTCCTTTGCTTACTTACTTATGGGGTCCTTTTAGTGATTATTTACAGGGGGTCAACGAATGTCATTAGACGATTCAATCCGAATGATCAGGATGACGAGGGGGGCTTACTTTTTGATTATGAAAAGGGGCCTGTGTTAGATTTACCACCGGGCGTGCGTTGGCCTTCTGGGCCTGTTGAACGTAATAAAGAACACGAAGAATGGGTTAATTGACGCTTCCATTGATCCTGAATTGGGTAGTATCCGTGAAGAGCACTTTTTGAGTGCCCGCAATTTCAAACGAAGTCAACAAACCTTTGTTAAAATTCATTTTCAAATTTCTTTGTGAAGTATAAATAATTTCAGCGTAATCATCCAAATAGTAGCCATCAATAGTTGTTATCTGGCCTTTATCTTTAATGATTTTAAGAAGTTTAATTGACATAAGGGCGTCTTTTTTTGGGCGATAAGAAATGCTTTTTAGGTCCGTTTTTGTATTTATGGAGCCAACAAATTTAGATTTATTGAGCTCCAAGAGGCTGAAAATTTTAAATTCGCTTTCCCAGTCTATGGCGTCAGCTGAGAACGATTGAGTTTCTATATTCTCACCGATTTGAACGGTTTTGGTCAAGACATTTTGGTTTGATTTGAGTAAGGAAATTTGTGCGACGACCAGGGAATCGATGGAGAAGTATTTTTCTGCCTTAAAACTTTGTTGGGGGCCCGTGCAACCATACGTACAAAGTAAAACAGATAAGTAAAATAGATTTTTCATATTAATAAAGGAGCTCTCCAGTCATCTCTTTAGGAATTTCAAGTCCCATTAATTTTAAAATAGTTGGGGCTAAATCTCCAAGTTTTCCATGTTTTATAGGAGATGAGAAATCAGGATCCACGACAATCAAAGGCACCAGGTTGGTGGTATGTGCCGTATGAGGGCTGCCGTCGTCGTTGACCATATAATCTGAGTTACCATGGTCTGCGATGATCAGCGTGGTATACCCCTTTTTCAGGGCCGTGGCAACTACTTGTTCGGCGCAATGATCTACCGTTTCACAAGCTTTAACGGCAGCCTGAAACACGCCTGTGTGACCGACCATATCAGGATTAGCAAAATTCAAACAAACAAAATCAGGCCATTGCTGCTCCAGTTCTGGAATAATGGCCTTTTCTATATCCTCAGCGCTCATCTCGGGTTGTAGATCGTAAGTGGCAACTTTAGGAGAGGGGCAGAGCAGTCTTTTTTCACCTTTGAAGGCATCTTCTCTTCCCCCTGAAAAGAAAAAAGTGACATGGGGGTACTTTTCGGTTTCAGCAATTCTAATTTGATTCTTTCCCGCCTTTTCCAGGACTTCTCCCAAAGTATTGGATAGGTTATCTTTTCTGAAGATGACTTTAACGTTTTGAAAGGAGTCATCATAGCTGGTCATGGTGACATAGTGCAAAAGCAGTTTATACATGTCTTCATCAGGAAAATCACGTTGTGTGAGCACTTCAGTGATCTCTCTACCTCGATCAGTCCGAAAATTGAAACACATCACGACATCGCCTTCTTTAATTTTTGCGATAGGCTGCCCAGAGGCATCTGTTGCAATGATAGGAGGCATGAATTCATCAGTAATGTCTTTGGCATAAGCGGCTTCAATAGCCGTGATGACATCTGTTGTTTTTGTCCCTATGCCTTTAACTAAGGCATCGTAGGCAACCTTGACACGTTCCCATCTTTTGTCTCTATCCATTGCATAATACCTACCTACTATAGAGGCGATGGTCCCTACATGATTTTTTAAGTGCGCCGATAGGTCATTGATAAACCCTAAACCGCTTTTCGGATCGCAATCACGACCATCGGTAAATGCATGAACAAATACCTGTGAACATTTATGTTTGTGTGCAGCCTGAATTAATCCTTTGAGATGGTCTAAATGAGCATGAACACCCCCGTTCGATACCAGGCCTATAAAATGGATGGGGCATTGGTTTTCTTTGGCATAATCAAAGGCCTCAACCAAGGTTTTTTCTTCACCAAGGATACCCTCTTCTACAGCGATATTGATTTTTACAAGATCTTGATAAACGACTCTGCCAGCACCTAGGTTCATGTGGCCTACTTCGGAATTGCCCATTTGTCCTTTGGGAAGTCCTACAGCAATGCCTGAAGCTTCAAGGGTGCTGTGCGAATATTTCTTATACAGGCTGTCGATAAAGGGAGTAGCGGCGGCATCGACAGCAGAAACTTCTTTGTCTGTGGCTATACCCCAGCCATCCAAAATCATTAATATCACACGTTTATTCATAGGGCAAATATAAGGGAACTGCTTGCTCCTCTCAGTAATTTTTTTGTAATTTACACCTGCTTTTAAGCAATTTTAATTTCCTTTTTATCAATATGAGAAATGTGTTAATTAGTTATGTACTAAATTTTATTTTTTTTGCCCAAAGTTTAGGCCAGGATCAAATACTAGAAGATCTAGGGATTGCCCTAAGTACCAATATTTCTAAAGAAGTTGTAAGTCGCATTAATACGCCTTTTAAATTACAATTAGCAGGGGAATCTCTTATCCTTACCGATAAAGCAGCGGCTGAAAAAGCATTAAGAACTTTTTTTAATAACCATAAGGCATTATCTTTTGAATATACCACACCCGCTAAGGTGACCAATGGCCTGCTGTATAGAATGGGTGTTTATAAGGTGAAAACAGGAGAACAATACCGAGTTTATTTATTATTCAAAGAAAAAGAGGGCAAGTATTATTTATCTACCTTATCCTTCTCAATGGATTAACAAGAAAAACTAAGTTTGATTTATGTATCCTGCTTACTTAACAGAAGAGAAATTGCACGAGTTCATCCGGAACGCTATAAAGGAAGATCATGGAGATGGAGACCATACTTCTTTGGGATGTATACCTGAAGGAACACAAGCTCAGGGGCATTTATTATTTAAACAAGAAGGAATTGTTGCAGGGATGGAAATGGCAGAAATCATTTTTAATGTGTTTTCCAAAGATCTACTATTTGAGTCATACAAAAAAGATGGGGACGCTATTCATGAAGGAGAGGTGGGGTTTAAGGTATCTGGAGATGCCATCCAATTGCTTAGCGCAGAGCGATTGGTTTTAAATTGTATGCAGCGCATGAGCGGGATCGCAACGTATACTCATTATTTAAAATCATTGATCAGGAATTCCCATGCTCAATTACTCGACACCAGAAAAACGACTCCTAATTTTAGAATCGTTGAAAAGTGGGCAGTAGAAATTGGAGGAGGTACTAATCATCGTTTTGGCCTTTACGATATGGTCATGTTGAAAGACAATCACATAGATTTTGCTGGTGGTGTTGCTAAGGCCTTGAAATCTACAAAGTCTTATTTAGAAAAGTCCAAAAAAAAATTAAAAATAGAAATTGAAGTGCGTAGTTTGCAAGAACTTAGGGAGGTAATAGAAGAAGGAGGTGTCGATCGTATTATGCTCGACAACATGATACCGTCTCAAATAAGACAAGGTATTACCCTGATTGACGGGAAATATGAGACAGAGGCATCAGGAGGAATCACCGAAATGAGTATCTCGGAAATTGCTGATACAGGTGTCGACTATATTTCCGTTGGTGCATTGACCCATTCCTATAAAAGTTTAGATATGAGTTTAAAAGCAATTTAAAATAATGATCGTAAGAACTAAAAAATATCAATTGGCTACTGGGAAGTATATTGGCTTGGCCTTAGTAGGGGTCCTAAAACAGCAGTGGTGGGTTTTTCTGATATATTTCTCCATCTGCTCGGGCTTTTTTATTATTCCTAATGCATGGTGGATCATTGGTGCTTCAATTGCCTTGATTTTATATCTCCTCTTTTGGTTGGTACAATTCGCAGGCGTGACACAACTAGAACAAAGCAAGTTTTTATTTAATAAATTGAATTATGAGATTTCCAGTCAACAGATTTTAGTTAAGCTGAATTCGAAACAGGGGATGCCGATGAAATGGGATCAAATAAAAAGAGCAAGTGCCAAAAAAGAAGCCTTTCTGCTTTTTGTGAGTAAAGCCCAACTGATCTATCTGCCTCACCACATTTTTAATAGCGATAATGAGATCAAGTTCTTCGAAACCATTTTGAAGCGAAAGGGCTATATAAAATAATGAACTCCGTAGGATCGGAACAACTCCAGCAAGCAAAAAATAAAGCGGCTAAATATTGTGTAGGTGCGGAGAGATCACCTCATCAAGTGCTGACCAAATTACAGCTATATGGCCTTGAATTGGAAGACGCCTTAATGGCGCTGGAATCCTTGAAAGAAGCTAATTTCACCAATGAAAAACGCTTTGTATTGGCCTTTGTGAACGATAAATTTATTTTCAATAAATGGGGCAAGATTAAAATCGCAATAGAATTGAGGAAACATAAAATCAATTCATCACTTATTGAAGAAGGACTTTCCACGCTTGACTCATCTGATTATGGGTTAAAGATTGAAGAGTTGATAGATCAAAAATGGGGTCAGCTGCAGACGGAAGAAAAATTTTTAATCAAAAAAAAGAAAACCTGTCAATTTGTGTTCAGTAAGGGTTTCGAATCTCACTTGATCCTTGCAAAGTTTGATCAGAAATTCAAGTATTCAACTTGAAATATGAACCCTAAGTTTAGTGAGTATAAGCGGTCCTATATATCATAGACTCCCAAGGTCTTAGGACAATATGCTCTAAGTGCCCTTCCGGTGAATCTTGATAATTTGAAATTTCTATTTTGAGCTCAACAGCATTATCCAGATACAAGGTAGTTTCATCATCTGAGAGATTATGAATGATCAATAAGTTTTCATCGCCTTTTCGCCAATAGGCAAAAAGAGTATTATGATCCTCTTGAATGACTTCAAAGGTTCCGTAAACCAAAGTGAGGTGATCTTTACGATATTGAATCAATTTACGATAATAATTGAGAATAGAATTTGGGTCTTTCTCCTGAAGAGCAACATTGATAGCCTTATATTTCTGGTTAGAGGCGAGCCAGGGTTTTACAGCGCTAAAACCCCCATTGGGAGTCGTATCCCATTGCATGGGTGTGCGCGCATTGTCCCTCCCTTTTTCATTGGAAATAGAGATAAATACATCAAGGTCTTTACGTTTATTTTTCCAATCTTGGTAGGTGTTTTGTATTTCAACATCATCAAATTGTTCTATACGATCGACTTGATTATTGACCATGCCCAATTCATCACCCTGATATACATAAGGAGTTCCCCTCATGGTCATCAGTAAAGTAGCCAATAACTTGGCTGAAGGGTCTCGGTAAAGTTCATCATTACCAAAGCGCGAGACCATTCTGGCAAAATCATGATTACCCAAGAAGATGCTGCCCCAACCTATCCCTTCCAAAGCTCGATCCCAAGCTATGAAAATATCTTTAAACTGCTTTTTATTAAAAGTGACAGGATCAAATCGTCCATTTTCCCCATGATCAATAAACATATGATCAAAATGGAATATCATATTTAATTCAGCCCGATCCTCACCCACAAATTCCGCTGCATTATCTAGAGAGATCCCTGGGCCTTCACCTACAGTCATGACATCATATTTTGAAAGAACTTGGACATTCATTTCATGTAAAAATTCATGTAAGCGTGGTCCATTGGCGTAAACCTTAGCAACTGTTTCACTAAAGGATTCATAAGGGGAATCATTAAAATGGCGTTTGGAGATAATGGAGATAACGTCCATTCTAAAACCATCAATACCTTTATCTAACCAGTATTTCATGACCGCATGAACCCCTGTTCTTACTTCTGGATTTTCCCAATTAAGGTCTGGTTGTTCCTTAACAAAAGAATGTAAATAATATTGCCCTGTTTGAGGATCTAATTCCCACGTTGACCCGCTGAAAAAGGCCGGCCAATTATTGGGTACACCCCCATTGATAGGATCTTTCCAAATATAATAATCACGCTTTGGATTATCTCTTGAGCTTTTGGATTCTAGGAACCATTCGTGCTCGTCGGAGGTATGATTGGCAACTAGATCCATAATAATTCTCATCCCTCTGGTATGAATGCCTTCAAGTAAAAGATCAAAATCGGCCATACTGCCAAAATCCGACATAACGGCGCGATAGTCACTGATATCATAACCATTATCTTTGTTGGGAGACCCATAAATAGGGCAAAGCCAAATGATATTTTTGTTTGCTTAGGTGCCGGATCAATAAGTACCTGGGTGAATAATTTACCTATCTGTTTAGCCGAAGGCGGACACAAACTATGAATTTTAAAAACCATCCACTATCTGGTTTGAATTTTTCTGAAATCAGGGGAAAGATTACTTTTAAGCGACCGATGCGATCGTTAACCTGGTTAAGAGTTGGCGGTGATGCTGAAATATTTTTTCAACCGCTTGACCTTGATGATCTTTCCAAATTTTTATTTTTATTGCCTGTAAGTATAAGGGTTCTTCCAATAGGCGTTTGTTCTAATTTGTTGGTTAGAGATGGAGGTATTCGAGGTGCTGTTGTAAGATTGGGAAGAGGGTTCTCAGAAATAAAGATTGATGATTGCAATGTGATCGCAGGTGGGGCTGCTCTAGATTCTAGAGTCGCAGAGGTTGCAGCCGACAAAGGCATTGATTTATCTTTTTTAAGAACAATACCTGGAACAATTGGTGGAGCAGTAAAAATGAATGCAGGCTGTTATGGTACTT
>CAJXAT010000118.1 GCA_913050055.1 uncultured Flammeovirgaceae bacterium
CAATGAAAAAAGTAAATACTGTTCTAAAAATAAAGGAGTTATGCATGCTTGTGGTCACGATGGACATACAACCATGCTTTTGGGAGCTGCTAAATATCTCTCTGAAACTAGGAATTTTAAAGGAAAAGTTGTTTTAATTTTTCAACCAGCCGAAGAAGGTTTTGCCGGAGCAAAGGCAATGATAGAGGATGGGCTACTAGAAAGATTTCCGATTGAGCAAATTTATGGAATGCACAATATGCCAGGTTTGGAAAAAGGTATTTTGGCCATACAAGAAGGTCCTAGGCTGGCAGCAGCAGACAATTTTTCTGTTTCTGCTACTTGAAGTACTAAGCGGTCCAGCTGGTGATAATTGGTAGTAGTGGTTTTGTCTTTATCTGCCTTTTTGATCATTGATTTTGTAATCAGTTCTCTATTTTCATATCTGATCAATACAGTTTTAAGTGGTACATATACGTCCATGTTATAATCTCTTATACCCAATCGCTTAATACTATTTTCAGAAATAATTCTTTGTTCGAGAACCCCCATTACGGTGAGCCATTGGTTACCACACTTCAGCTTTTTACCTATGGGATTTTCTGAAGGGAAAAATTTTGCTTTTATAGATTTACCAATGATGCAGACGGGCATTCCATGAATTAAATTTTGGTCGTTGAACATAGTCCCTTCTTCAAGTTCAAAATTGAAGAGTTTGAAATAGGGGGGTTCCACGCCAACGAGTTTGGCAGATCTTCGAATACCCTTATTCATAATATAGGTATCCTTTATAATTTCTGGGCTAATGGCCTGAATGTCAGGGAGTATTTTAGCGATAGCGTTTTTATCTTTTAATGTGAGTCCAGGAGAGTATTTATTTTTTTCTTTATTGAAAGGATCATCCGCAGAAACTTGTTCTTCTGTTTGTTCAATGACAGGTTTGATTACGATATTGTTCAGACCCACTAGTTTTATTTGGTCAATGATCTCTTTTTGAGCACCATTACCAATAGCAAGCATGGCAATGACTGCCGCTACCCCGAAAATAATACCTAAGCCCGTTAATATGGATCGAACACGATTAGAAAGGACCGCCTCAAAAGCAATAGTGAGATTAGCGATCAAGCGTTCTTTATCGGGAAAATTATTTTCAGTGGGTGTCTTCATGATCAAAAAGTTTTTGATGGTGAACTGAAACCGTTCTGTCCTGATACGGATGTTTTTGATTCAGATAGACGAATGATATCTTGATTTTCCGCTTCTTTAATTTTACTTAAATACACTTCATCTCCGAAGTCCAAACCCTCAAGAATGATGACTTCATCACTATTGGTTTCTCCGATAATGACTTCCTTTTTTATGACATTAATACCATTTTTTTGGTAAACGTAGGTGATGGAGTCTTGATAGTTATACAGACATTCAAGCGGTATGAATAAGGCATCTTGATGGGTTTGCGTTATAATTTTATTAGAGGTAGTCATGGACGGCTTGATCAATTCATCATTGCCTAGTAGTTCCACACTTACTTTAAATACTTTTGCATCGGAGTTGGGTCTTTGCTCCCCAACATTGGCTACTCTGATTACTTTTCCTTCTATTCTTTTTCCGGGAAAAGCATCCAAACCAATTTCAACCAGTTGATTCTTTTTGATTTTACGTATATCTACTTCGTTGACATAGGTTTGAGATAACATCACAGACAAATCTGGAAGTGTAGCCACTATTGGGTTCCATGCACCTATTTGCGAACCTATTTTTACCGTACCTTCAAAATCTTTATAATAAATAAGCATACCATCTTCAGGGGCATAAATCATAAACTTTTGTGTCAATTCTTTTAATCCTTTAAGCTCCAGACCTTGCTTTTGGAGTGAAGCCGTGACTTCGGTCATTTTAGCAATATTTTGTTTTTGCTTAATAAAATAATTTTCCTGTGCTTGTTGATGTGCCCTGGTTGCTTTTTCTACCTCATTTTTGGCTTTTTTAATGGTTGCGGGGGGCTCAAATTGGGATTGTTCTAAGGTCATTTCACGTTCTTCAATTTCATAGGCTAGGTTGATGAGGTCATCTCTCGACTGACGCATTTGGAGGGTGGTATCCAGTTGGGTTTGAATAAATTGTGATTGAATTTTGTCATATTCAATCTGATATTCACTTAGTTTATTGGTAAGTTCTGATGCATCGAGTCGAGCGACATAATCACCTTTTTTTACATAGGTTCCTTCGTCAATCATATCTTGAATAGTGACTTGCCAGATACGATGGGCCCTTAAACCTTTGGGTCCTTGGATTTCTACTGAATGTTTCGCTTCTAATTCTCCGGTAGTGATAACATCAACAATGAATAAACCCTTATTAACTTCTACGAGGATGTCGTTATTATTTTTTATGGGCCGGTTGAGAAAGAAAAGGCCAGCTATGATTATAATGGAAATAGCGATACTGATGCGGATATTTTTTTTGTTCATTTTGAGGTATTTAATTGATTTTTCTAATCAGATCGAATCCATAGGTCTACTTTTTTTATGAACCATTCATCCAGTAAGATCTTATTTTATTTTCTTGTGGGGTAGATTCATTTGAAATGATTAATTCATTGGGGTATTGGAACAGATAGGTCTCTGCTTTGGCCTTTCTTTTTATTATTTTAGCTTTGCCTTTTATTTCTCGAATCAACTCAATCTTCACTTTTGAGCCATCGAGTGTATTTTCTTGAAAATCATAAAGCAGCGCTCTCCATGTGTCAAGGTTCAGTTCTTTGCCGTTGAGTTTATAGAAGACATCGTTTTCTCGGAAGCCAATTTGGGTTCCAAAAGTATCAAGATGATCGGTAGCCAATGCGATGATTTGATTGTTGTCGTTTAAACCCAATTTGAAATTACCCCACAAGGCCATTCTTTTCTCACCACCTTTGTTTATTGATATCCCCGCCCAAGAAAGGTATTCTTCGACAGGTAATGGTTCCTTTCCTTGAATATGTCTACTGAAAAACGTTCCAATTTCAGGATAAGTCATGGCGATGATGACATCGATAAATTCACTGTCCTTAAAGGCATTTTCTTTGCCATATTTCTGAGATAGTTGTTTGAGAAGACCTGCTAAATTTAAGGTAGCTTTGGAATATTTGATCAGGGCCAAGTCCAAGCACATTCCTATCAGTGCACCTTTTTCATAGACATTTCGATACATATCCTTGAATTCAGGTTCAAGGATTTTTTGGCTCATTTCGGTGAATGAAACCAAAGGGTAGGCTGAAGCATTTGTGATTTTTTCTTGAACTTCCTCTAAAAAAGTTTCGCTATCATAGAGTCCTTGCTGCACTTGCATATGCATAGAATTGTATTCTGTCACCCCTTCATACAGCCAAAGGTGCTGCGACATTTCAGGACTGATATAATTGAAATTATGGATTTGCTCAGAATGAATGCTTAGTGGGGTGATAATATGAAAAAATTCATGGGCAGCTACGTCCCTTACAAATTGAGGTAATTGGTCGGCTACTGATTCTGGGAGCGTATAAAAGGAGGAGTAAGAATGCTCCAATGCACCCATACCTTTTGATAAACTTGGGTAATCCATGAGATAAATAAGGTAGGCATATTTTTTAACCGGTAAGGTTCCGCCAAGATAATTACTTTGGGCTACCATTAGGTCTTCAATATTTTCCATGATTTCGTTTGCACTGACAACTTTTTGTGGGGAGAACACTGAAATGAGAATTTCGGCACCCGCTATATTCTTGGTGAGGGTATCGGGTTGATTATACATGATGGGACCGTCCACCAAAAAATGATAATCAGCTGCGAAATATAGATCAAGCGAATCATTTAGGACCTTCTTGTCCAGTGCAGTAGCTCCGTAGGTATCTTTTGAATGAAGTACACGGAGTTCAAAGGGGATTTCTTTATAGCCATCAATGTACCCAATGATGCCAAAGTTATTGAGTACAAAAACATTCCTATCAGCTTCAAAACTAGTGCCCCCTGGCTCAAAAATAAAATTGTCATCATAGCCTTCCATGCGATCAAAAGTATCGTTAACCCAATATTCAATGCGACTGGGCTTCCCGGAGATCAGCCACTTATTGACTGAAATCTTTGATACTTCGAGGGGATTCCGTTGATGATCAAAGGCATCGAAAGTAGACACAAATTTTCCAAAATCTGAAATGCGGTAAGTTCCAGGTACAATCTTGGGTAAATGAAACTCTACTGTATCCTCTTGGATGTCAGGTAAGCTCATTACCACCTGTAATTGATCTTCTTTTGAAGCGGTGAGATCTAGATTAATTTGGTATGGGCCTTGAGCGGCCGTATTGAGTATTCGAAAGAAGGCGAATAGATAAAAAATTATTTTCATATCAAAAATTCAAAAGCTAATGTAGTTTACCTTACTCATTTAGCTTTTGTTTCGATCAGAAAATTTATGAATGGTAAGTTAAACTTCGTTAAAATCAAACATAATTTATTTAGTCCCATTTCTTTTGCGTTCATGCTCTGTCAGGTAGATCTTCCTTAATCTGATGGATTTGGGTGTAACTTCCACATATTCATCTTTTTGAATGTATTCCAAAGCTTCTTCTAAACTGAATTTT
Organism: uncultured Flammeovirgaceae bacterium; assembly: GCA_913050055.1. Lineage (GTDB taxonomy): Bacteria > Bacteroidota > Bacteroidia > Cytophagales > Cyclobacteriaceae > UBA4465. The sequence continues at coordinate 4,577 of CAJXAT010000118.1, forward strand.
TTGGGAGGGGGTAACTTGACATTCGTATCGGTACCTGAGGTACGCATATTAGTTAATTTCTTTCCTTTTTGAACATTCACGACCAGGTCATTACTTCTACTGTGTTCCCCGATTACTTGCCCCATGTAAAGATCTACACCTGGATCTATAAAAAAGGAGCCACGATCTAATAATTTATCTAAGGCAAATGGCGTTGCAGGTCCATTTTCTATAGAAATGAGGGATCCATTGATACGTCCAGCAATTTCACCTTTGAAAGGCTGGTATTCCTTGAATCGATGAGTCATCACAGCTTCTCCGGAGGTTGCAGTAAGCATATTATTTCTGAGCCCAATCAATCCCCTAGCGGGTATATCAAATTCCAAATGTTGAATATTGCCTTTGGGTTCCATAATGTGGAGTTCGCCTTTCTTTTGTGAGGCCAATTCGATTACTTTTCCAGACAATGCATCTGGTACGTCTATCACGAGGTGTTCGATCGGTTCCATTTTCACACCGTCCACTTCCTTAAACATTACTTGAGGCTGGCCAATCTGAAATTCATAGCCTTCTCTACGCATCGTCTCTATAAGGACCGAAAGGTGCAAAACTCCTCTGCCATAGACTAAAAATTTATCTTCGGTATCCGTTTCTTCTACCCTTAATGCTAAATTTTTCTCTATTTCCTTCATGAGACGTTCTCTAAGATGGCGAGAGGTGACAAACTTGCCTTCTTTTCCGAAAAAGGGGGAGTCATTGATGGAAAACATCATGCTCATCGTAGGCTCATCAATAGCAATTCTTTCTATCAATTCTGGATGGTCAAAATCCGTTACTGTATCTCCAATTTCAAAGTCTTCGATACCTGTAATGGCGCAGATATCACCACAATGAACTTCAGAGATTTTGTTTTTACCCAAACCTTCAAAAACATGAATTTCCTTGACCTTGACGCGTTTCATACTGCCATCTCGCTTGCTGAGGCCTACTTGCATGTTTTCTTTGATCGTTCCTTGTGAAACGCGACCTATGGCGATGCGTCCTGTGAAAGCCGAAAAGTCGAGAGAAGTAATTTGCATTTTAATAACGCCTTCCTTAATGGGTGCAGGAGGGATGATTTCAATTATTTTATCGAGGAGTGGGCTGATGTCGGTCGTAGGCTCCTTCCAATCGTTGCTCATCCAGCCTTGTTTTGAAGAACCATATAAAGTATTAAAATCCAATTGATCTTCTGTAGCATCCAATGAATACATCAATTCAAATACCTGCTCATGCACTTCATCAGGCTTGCAGTTTTCTTTATCTACTTTATTGATCACAATGATTGGTTTTAACCCTAAATCTAAGGCCTTACTCAAAACAAATCTGGTTTGCGGCATAGGGCCTTCAAAGGCATCTACCAATAAAATCACACCATCTGCCATTTTGAGAACGCGCTCTACTTCACCACCAAAATCAGAGTGACCTGGGGTGTCAATGATATTGATTTTAATTCCTTTGTAGTTTATCGAAACATTTTTAGATAGAATAGTAATTCCTCTTTCACGCTCTAGGTCATTACTATCCAGAATTAAATCTACTTTTTCTTCAGTTTCTCGTAAAAGCTGAGAATAATAAATAATTTTATCCACCAAGGTGGTCTTTCCGTGGTCAACGTGTGCGATGATGGCAATGTTTCGAATCTCTTGCATAGTCTATTTAAATCAGCCGCAAAATTAGCCTATTTATAAATGAAAATACTTATGGAATCTCTAAATAAAAATTAATTGCGCGCTCAAGTGATTTGGCATCCTTTATATTTGCTGAGGAAATAAGATTTTGGATGACCGAAAAAAAGTTTAATAAATATACCGTTACTGCCGCATTACCCTATGCCAACGGACCTGTGCACATAGGACATTTGGCTGGTGTATATGTACCTGCTGATATTTATGTGAGGTATTTAAGAGGTGTGGGTAGAGATGTAGCATTTATCGGAGGTTCCGATGAACATGGAGTAGCCATTACTTTGAAGGCAAGAGCGGAAGGTAAAACCCCGCAGGTAATTGTAGATCGATATCATGAGATGATTAAAAACTCTTTTGCATCTTTCGGCATTAGTTTTGATATTTATTCGAGGACCAGTTCACCGCAACATCACAAAACGGCAGCAGCATACTTTGATAACCTTTATAAAAAAGGGGTATTTGAAGAAAGAGAGAATGAGCAGTTTTATGATGAAAAAGCAGAACAATTCTTGGCGGATCGCTACATCAAGGGTACGTGTCCTACGTGTTCATTTGTCGAAGCTTATGGTGATCAATGTGAACATTGTGGCTCTACCTTGAGTCCTACAGAATTGATACATCCCAAATCTATGCTATCAGGAGAAGTACCCGTCATGAAAGCTACCAAGCATTGGTATTTCCCATTGGACAAACACGAAAATTTTTTAAGAGAATATATTTTACGAGATCATAAAGAATGGAAATCCAATGTTTCGGGTCAATGCAAAAGTTGGTTAGATGGTGGATTAAGAGCCAGACCCATGACTCGAGATTTGGATTGGGGGATCAAGGTGCCCATCAAGGGAGCTTCGGGAAAAGTGCTTTATGTTTGGTTTGATGCCCCGATTGGTTATATCTCTGCGACCCAGGAGTGGGCTGCGGCTAAAGGTAAAAATTGGGAAGATTATTGGAAAAAAGAAGACACCAAACTGGTTCATTTTATAGGCAAAGATAATATTGTCTTCCACTGCATTAT
>CAJXAT010000119.1 GCA_913050055.1 uncultured Flammeovirgaceae bacterium
AGGGCACTTACTCTATTTTTAGGTTAAGATAATTAATTCTTCGAAAATTATTAATCAATATCGGCTTTTTTGAAAAATAAAATTTACTTATTTTATTTATGCGTAAGGCTGCTTTAATTTCCTCATCTATTCGCGGCCAAACGCCATAAGTTTGTAAAAAAAATGAATATATCATCTAATTATCAACCATCATAACTGATATTAAGTTGCGATAGTGGGGTTAGCGCATTCAAGATATTTAAATTGAATCGTCATAGGTCAAAAAACCCTAAGACTGCAGGTGATAATGCTGTTTTTGTAGACTTCAATTCGTTTGACTAGATGTGGACAATGTCCGATCAATACATCTGCGTCCACATCAATGAGGGAATGGCTAAAAACATAAATACATTAAGGTTCTTTCCTTAAAAAAAAATGTCCCTTCCAAGTTACCAAAAGTGATCAGTATAGAACCTGTTCAGTCCACAAGTCATATGTTATATGTAGATAGATTTGAGATCAGAAGTTGGTCTACATTATAAAATCACGCACTGAGTCCAGTAAAGCTTTTACTTCGACATTCAAAGAGATATGATGAGGTCTTTCCTGAATGATGATCATTCCAATTGCTAAGTTTGATGAGCCATAGTCTATGGCCCATACTCAGTAAAAATTTCATACTTTGGAAAGCTTAGAGAAACACTCACCCACAGAGTTGAAATCCGGTAGGTTTTGATGAGGGCATGAACTATTTTATTGTGAGATTAGAGTATATACTTACATCTATATCCCAATCAGTAGGAACCCATAGCTTGATTTTCAATCGACGCCAATCTGAGTATTTCTTCATATTCTTCAGCTGATAAATCACGGCTGAAATAATGAATTGGGTTCACTTTTACGCCATTTTTGATGACCTCATAATGTAAATGGGGTGCCGTAGATTTGCCCGAATGTCCGGAGTAGCCAATGATATCTCCTCTTTTGACTCGTTGACCTTTTTTTACTAATATTTTGTCTAAATGTCCGTATTTAGTTTCATAACTAAAACCGTGATCAATATGCACTTGTTTTCCGTATCCACTCAATGAACTTTTTGTAAATTTCACTTTACCGTTTCCGGTAGCATGAACGGGATTGCCCACTTCCAAAGAGAAATCCACTCCTGGATGCATTCGTCTGGTTTTTAAATAAGGATCGATTCGATATCCAAAACCTGAAGAAAGACGCTTGAGTTCTTCATTTGACACGGGTTGAATGGCCGGAAGTGCTGCTAAAAAATCTTCTTTGTTTTTGGCCAATTCAACGATTTCATCATAAGACTTGGTTTGTATATACATCTGCTTTTTTAGATCGTCAATTTTTTGAAGGTCATTTACGATGAGCGCTTCTCGTGAAAGGCCTTTTTCCATTAGCGCCCTATATTTGTTGGCTCCTCCAGTACCTCCCGTCCTGATTTCATCAGCAAGAGGATTTACGCCAAAGATCACTCGATAGATATCGTCGTCTCGCTCTTTCATGCTCTGCAGCACCTGAGAAATACTTTCCATATCCTCGTTCATGAGGTTGTAGAACATGAGCAATTCTTGATTTTCTTTTCTTAACTGCAATTCCTCGGGAGACTCAAAATACATCATGTATCCAAAGACCAAACCGGTCGCGATGGCCGTTGCTACAGTCAAAAAAGCAAGTGAGTTGATGAATATATCCCATTTAGAAGTACGAATTCTTTCGTATCTACAGGATTCAGTGTCGTAATAATACCTTATTCTTGCCATTGATTTTTATAGAAGTAATTTTGCAGTGCAAGGCTTTAAAGATTAAACTTATCTCTTCAGACAGTTGCAAATTTATAGTTTTAAAGAAAAAATAGCAAATTAGCATAAAATTAAGAATTTTACCCAATATGGAGTCCAAGCTAATACGAAAGAAATTTTTTGAATATTTCAAGGCAAAATCACATCAATGGGTACCCTCTGCACCTATTGTGGTAAAAAATGATCCTACTCTAATGTTTACCAATGCAGGTATGAATCAGTTCAAAGATTATTTTTTGGGAAATAAGAAAGCCAACCAAAAACGCGTGGTAGATACCCAAAAATGCTTGCGTGTGTCTGGGAAGCACAATGATCTTGAAGAAGTTGGTTTTGATACCTATCATCATACTATGTTTGAAATGTTGGGTAATTGGTCTTTCGGAGATTACTTTAAAAAAGAAGCCATCGCATGGTCCTGGGATTTATTGACCAAAGAGTTTGAACTGTCTGAGGAGCGTTTGTATGTAACCGTCTTTGAGGGGGATGAAAAGGAGCAACTTGAAGCGGACATAGAGGCGAGAGATTTTTGGCGAAACCATGTACCAGAAGATCGAATCATCAATGGTAACAAGAAAGATAATTTTTGGGAAATGGGTGAAGTAGGACCTTGCGGCCCCTGTTCAGAAATACATATAGACTTGCGTGATGAAAAGGAATTGAAATTGATTCCAGGGGCTAGTTTGGTAAATAAAGACCACCCTCAAGTAGTGGAGATTTGGAATATCGTTTTTGTTGAATTTAATCGTTTGACCTCTGGAGCTTTGCAAAACCTTCCAGAAAAGCATGTAGATACGGGTATGGGTTTTGAACGTTTGGCCATGGCCTTACAGGGAAAGCAATCTAATTATGATACAGATGTATTCCAACCCCTGATTCAAGCAGTAGCCCAACGGGCCCAAGTCCAATATGGAGCTGATGACGCTACTGATGTGGCTATCCGTGTTATTTCAGATCACATTCGTGCTATTGCGTTTACCATTGGAGATGGCCAACTACCTAGCAATACCAAGGGAGGTTATGTGATCAGGAGAATTTTGAGAAGGGCCGTGAGATATGGTTATACATTTTTGAAGTTCAATGAGCCCTTTTTATTTAAATTGCTACCGATTTTATCCCTTCAATTCTCCGAAACCTTCCCTGAGCTAGAAGCGCAAGAGGAATTCCTGGCAAAGGTGATTAAAGAAGAAGAAATAGCATTTTTGCGTACTCTTGAGAAGGGTCTTGCTAGATTTAGTTTGCTAAAAAAGAAGGTCAAAGAACAGATCGCTGGGGTGGATGCCTTTGAGTTGTATGACACCTATGGTTTTCCTATTGATTTGACTGCATTAATTGCTAAAGAGAATAGCCTTTCTGTCGACCTATCAGGGTTTGAAAAGGAAATGGATAAGCAAAAGAATCGGTCCAAAAATGCAGCTATCGAGGATGTGGGCGATTGGAATTTAGTACATGAGACATCTGTTGCTTCTGAATTTATAGGGTATGATCTGCTGACGACTGATACCCAAATCATTCGTTGGCGTGAAATAAAGCAAAAAGATGCGGTATCTTACCAATTGGTGCTAAGTACGACACCGTTTTATGCCGAGAGTGGGGGTCAAATCGGCGATTCAGGTGAACTGATAGGAATTGAGGAAACGATTGATATCATAGATACCAAAAAGGAGAATGATTTGTTCATTCACCAGGCCAAAAGTCTCCCAAAAAACTTGGAGGGCATTTTTAGAGCAGAGGTCAATCAAGATAAAAGGAATTTAATTGAGAGCAATCATACAGCGACCCATTTACTTCATTCGGCTTTAAGAGAGGTATTGGGAGATCACGTACAACAAAGGGGATCTTTAGTCAATGATCAGTCTTTACGTTTTGACTTTTCACATTTTACTAAATTGAGTGCCGAAGAATTATTGGCCGTTGAGCAGCAGGTTAATCAAAAAATCCGAAAGAATATTTCTTTGGTGGAGCGTAGATCGGTTCCGATTGACAAGGCTAAGGAGGAAGGAGCTATGGCCCTATTTGGAGAGAAGTATGGAGACCATGTACGCATGATTCTTTTTGATGCCCCTTATTCAGTAGAGTTGTGCGGAGGCACCCATGTGAAGGCTACCGGCCACATAGGTATGTTTAAAATTATATCTGAAAGTTCCATATCGACGGGTGTAAGAAGGATTGAGGCCATTACGGCCGATATGGCGGAATCTTTTTTGTGGCAAAAAATAGAATTGCTAGACCAAATCGAGCAAACCCTAAAGCACCCTACGGATACTTTAAAGGCTTTACAAGTGTTATTAAATGAGAAAAATAATTTGATCAAGCAAATTGAGGCTTTTAATATAGCCAAAACAAAAGAGTTGAAAAAGGCGGTGATGGCGGCTGCTGAAGTCTATAAGGGCATAAACATCATTAGTTTTGAAGGTGTATTTCCTGATGCTGCCTCCGTCAAAGAAATTGCTTTTGATCTCAAAAGAGAGATGGGCCCTCTGATTTTATTGATTGGCGCCAATGTGGGGGGGAAGCCTCTTTTAACCCTAATGATTCAAGAAGAATTGGTTCAGCAGAATGATCTGAATGCCTCAATATTGATCAGGCAGATGGCTAAGTCTATCCAAGGTGGCGGGGGTGGACAAGACTTTTATGCAACGGCTGGAGGTAAAAATACAGAAGGTCTGACCGCAGCTTTGGAGATAGGAAATCAAATATTGAAAGAAAAAATTTAAGCACATTGGCTATTTTAGAAACGGTAATAGGACTGGAAGTGCATGTCCAATTGAATACGAAGAGTAAAATATTTTCCTACGATCATAATGATTTTGGAAATCATCCCAATTCAGATGTTGGAGCCATTACCCTAGCACACCCCGGTACTCTACCGATGGTTTCCAAAGAGGTCATTGACATGGGTATGAAATTGGGAATTGCTTTGGAAGGTAGGATTAACAGAAATTTAATTTTTGATCGCAAAAACTATTTTTATCCTGACCTTCCCAAAGGTTATCAAATTACTCAAGATGCCACACCTATATGTAAAGGGGGCATTGTAAAAATCAGGAGTGATAATTTTCCATATTTTGATATTGCGCTCACCAAAATTCATTTGGAAGAAGATGCAGGGAAATCCATACATGTTCAGAATGCAGATTTTACCAATGTAGATCTCAATAGGTCAGGGGTTCCTTTGGTAGAGATTGTGACGGAGCCTGTCATTACCTCTTCCGAGCAGGCCGGCTTGTGTTTGATTGAACTCAGAAAATTGGTCAGGTATTTGGGCATCAGCGATGGGAATATGGAGCGAGGATCCTTGCGCTGCGATGCCAATATTTCTGTGAGACTACCCGGAGCACCTTTAGGTAGTAAAGTAGAAATCAAAAATATGAATTCAATCAAGAATGTCCGAAAGGCCATCGATCATGAGATTGAACGTCAAACAAAAATGACCGCTGCCGGCCAAACCATTATTTCTGAGACACGAACTTATAACCCTGAGAACAACACTACCTCAGGTATGCGTAACAAGGAAGTAATGAATGATTACAGATACTTCGCGGAGCCCGATATCAGTCCGATTGTGATCAGTGATGAATGGTACGAATCTGTAAAAAAGTCACTTCCAATCTTACCAGACCAGGTTAAAAAGATTTTGATTGAGGATTATGGCCTGCCCAATTATGATGCCAACTTATTGAGTGATGATCGTTCGACCGTAGCGTATTTTTTCAAAACGGCAAGTTTTTGTAAGCATTATAAGCTCATATCAAATTGGATCATGGGCCCTGTGAAATCTTATTTAAATGAAAATGAAATCGGTATAGACACCTTGAATTTAACCCCTTCAAAATTAGCAGACATGATTCATGCCGTTCAGCAAAAAGAGATCAGCCATTCAGATGCCGCACAACAAGCTTTTAAGTATATTTTGAATCATCCACAGGTTGAAGTGACCGAATCCATTGTAGCATTGGGTCTTGCTCAAGTAGATGATTTTTCTGAAGTGCAACAGCTAATAGAAGATGTTTTAGCAGCATATCCAGCTAAGGTTAAAGAATACCATAATGGAAAAAAAGGCGTTATAGGGATGTTCATGGGGTTGATTATGAAAAAAGCGGTTGGTAGAATAGATCCTCAGAAAGTCAATGAAATGATTAAAGGAACCTTAGATAAGATAAAATGATCAAATATTTCTTAGTAATTATTACACTCGCATTAGGTTCAGGTTGCAGTCCTGAATCATCATTGTTAAAAGTTAGTCTTATCTTGGATGACGACATTAATGGAGAGTGGGTTTGGTTACAGCAAGTACAAGAAATTGGCTTGGTCGCCATTGATTCTGCTGAGCTGTCTTCAGGAACGGCTGTTTTTTTCATTGAACCTGGACCTCCTGAATTTTATCGTCTGGACGTATTTGGAAGAAAAAATATCAATTTGATCGTAGGACCTCAAGATAAAAAAGAGGTCGTCATCAGGACCTCGATCAAATCCGCTGCTCTCGTCGAAGCTGAAGGATCTATACAGACTTCATTGATGATTGCTATGGACAGTACAATACTTAAGAAGCAGAGTGACATGCAGTTGCTCAATCAAGAAGCCATGCAAGCGAGATCACAAGGGGATCTAAATACTTTTAATGCGGTAGTCAACCAGTTTAATTACCTAAACAAGCGCCATGATGATCATCTCATGGATCAAATACGAGATGCCAGTCCTCAATTGGTAGGTATTTACGGATTGAATTATATTGATATTGAGAGCAATTTTAGTTTTGTCGACAGTTTGGCCAACGTTTATAAAAAGGCACTACCTGATCACATCTTTACCTCAGATCTTTTGTCAAAAGTCAATACTTTGAGAAGCCTCGCTATTGGAGGACCGGCACCTGAAATCAGTTTGCCTGACACCTCGGGATCTATGTTTAATCTGAGTTCATTGCAAGGCAATTATGTATTGATTGATTTTTGGGCGGCATGGTGTAGACCTTGTCGTCAAGAAAATCCAAATGTGGTGAGGCTTTACAATAAATATCGAAATGAAAATTTTGAGATTTTAGGCGTTTCATTAGACAGAACAGACCGGGCTTGGAGGAAGGCGATAGCCGATGATGGTTTGGAATGGATTCATGTTTCAGATTTGAGTTATTTCAATACTAAAGCAGCAAAAGATTATCAAGTAAGTTCCATACCGCAAACTTTTTTGATAGATCCACAAGGAAAAATTGTGGCTAAAGGGTTGAGAGGTCCCTCACTAGAGGCAAAGCTTAGCGAACTATTCGATTAAGTATTGAACCAAGCTTTGAGTATTTTCCAAAATTTAATTTTGGATTCCTTATGATTGTTTAAATAAGAAATATTGTAGGTGTGTAAAACTTGGTGTGTTTTTTTTTCTTGAAGGATATTGAGCTTTGTTTC
>CAJXAT010000120.1 GCA_913050055.1 uncultured Flammeovirgaceae bacterium
CGTAGAACAAGCCGCTCTTGATACAGACAAATATGAAAGACAAGTTGCTGGAGGAAGCCAATCTATTCGACGCGGATGGCAAGGCTTAAGAATGGCGGGTGCCACGGCAAGACATATGCTCATGGAGGCGGCAGCTAAGGAATGGAAGGTAACTGTATCCAGCCTTTCTACCAATGAAGGTATCATCAAACACCATGAATCCAATAGAACCATGAGCTATGGTCAAATGGCAGCAACAGCCAGTGTACTTAAAGTTCCAGAAAAAATTAAATTGAAAGATCCAAAAGATTTTAAAATAATTGGACATCCTACAAAAAATGTTGATGGTGAAAAAATTGTTTCTGGACATCCTCTTTTTGGTTTAGATATTAAAAGAGCTAGTATGTTAGTTTCAATGATTGAACATGCTCCTGCCTTTGGTATGAAATTGCAAAAGTTCAATGAGGATGTTATCAAATCAATGCCAGGAATAGTAGATGTCATAGTTATTAATACCCAACCAAAAGAAAAAGTATGGACGAATATAAATGCCTTTACTGAGGTCATAGCCATTGTGGGTCAAACAACTTGGCAAGTGATGAAAGCAAAAAAGGCTTTAAAAGTCGATTGGTACTGGGATTCTAGTCCTGAGAGTAGTAAAGACCATGATTACAGACTAGATCAGGCTCTAAAAAATGGTAAAAAAGAAATCGCTCGAAAGGACGGCGATCCTGACGGAACATTCAAGAAAGCCATGAAAATAATAGAAAAGACATATAGTGCTCCTTTTCTTGCCCATAATACCATGGAGCCGATGAATTTCTTTGCCGACGCAAAAAAAGATAAAGCTGAGCTGATCGGACCCATTCAAACGCCTGAATCAATGAGAAATAGTATTGCTGGCCTTTTAGATATTCCATATTCAAATATCTCTGTTCAAATCACCAGAATAGGTGGAGGATTTGGGCGACGATTGTATGGAAATTTTGGACTTGAGGCAGCGGCGATTTCATATAAAGTTGGTTATCCCATACAACTTATCTATACAAGAGAGGATGATATTAGTCAAGGAGTTTACAGACCTGCATATAAGGTTAAATATAAAGCAGGTTTGGATGAGCATAATAATTTAATCGGTCTTACTATAAAAGGTGTAGGAATTCATGGAAGTCCTGTCTTTGAAAATCGTTTTCCTGCTGGTGCAGTGGCAAATTATTCAGCTGAAAACGCAAATGTTGATTCAAATATTTCAACGGGTGCTTGGCGAGCCCCAAGGTCCAATTTTATCGCAGGAGCAGAACAATCTTTTTTAGATGAAGTTGCAGAAGCTGCAGGGAAAGATCCAATTGACTTTAGATTAGAATTATTTGATCGTGCTATTAAAAATCCCATCGGAACTGATAATGATTATGATCCTCAAAGATATGCAGGAGTACTAAAACTCGTCAGAGATAAATCTAATTGGGGAGTCAAAACCGAAGGCGTTTACAGAGGGGTTTCTGCGTATTTTTGTCACAATACTTATGTTGCACAAGTCCTGGATATGGTATTGGTAAACGGTAAACACAAAATCAAGAAAGTTTGGTGTGCCATTGACTGCGGCATTGTCATCAACCCTGAAGGAGCCATCAATCAAGCCGAGGGAGGCATCATCGATGGTATTGGACATGCCATGTATAGTAATTTAACTTTTGATAAAGGTAGCCCAATACAAAAAAACTTTGATACCTACAGTATGATTCGACACCATCAAGCACCTTCAGAAATAGAAGTGTTTTTTGTTGATAATGGGATTGATCCAACTGGGCTTGGGGAACCTACCCTACCTCCAATTTCTGGAGCATTAGCCAATGCCATTTATCAAGCCAGTGGTCAAAGATTGTACAAACAACCCTTCATTCAACAGGATATCAAATTGGGTTAGTCCTTATTTGATATAAAGCGCTTTAGAATGAAATAGAAGACAATAGTACCCTGCTTCTTGGAGATTTTTTTTTTAAAAAATATCTATCATTGCCCAACAACTAAAATCTATGAAGTTATTATACCTATTGCTTTCCTGCTACATGTTGAGTTTCTCAGCACACGCTCAATTGAAAGAGAATATACAAGCACCCAATTTTGACTTAATGAGTTACGAAGGGTTAAGGGTACAACTAGAAACCAGTCAAAGTAAGGTGACCATTGTTAATTTTTGGGCCAGTTGGTGCGGTCCTTGTATCAAATCCTTGGACCATACAATCATCCCGTTATATGATGAATATGACCGTACAGAAGTAAATGTAATTGGAATCAGTAATGACATCAATGAAGAAAAATGGCGTGCAGCCATTGAAAGATATAAGATTCCTTGGATGAATGTTTGGGACGAAGACCGAAAGTTGGTGAGAGCCTATCAGGTACCAGCCATTCCCACCTATTTTTTAGTCAATCAAAAGGGTATCATCATCGCTTCTAATGTTTACGCCAATCAGCTTAAAAGTGCTGTTAAAAAAGCATTAAAAAATTAGAATTATTCTAAATAATTGGCAGTTAATAATAAGTGGCCTCTCTTTTGATTAGAAAGGGCATAATTAAATCCTTTTTTAATACTAAAAGCACCTACATTACCTCGTATGTCTAAAGCAATAAATCCAACTTGAAGGTTTTCAACTTGTTCATTCATTTTTAAAATTCTCAGAATAATGTTTTGAAATGCATCTTGAGGAGAAGCTCCATTGCGCATAGCCTCTACAACCATCGCACTTCCTGAAGATTTTATAACCGCTTCTCCTAAGGCCGTTGCTGCTGCTCCTACCTGATTATCCAAAAATAATCCAGCACCAATTATTAGTGAATCTCCTACGCGACAATGCATTTTATAAGCACTTCCACTTGTTGTACAAGCGCCCGCCAAACGCTAATCCCCTGACAAAGCTAATGAACTAATTGTATCATGATATTTAATATCAATTATTGACTCATATTTAGAAGAGATTTTCCAAGAATTCCACTCTTTTCTAGATAAATTAGTGAGTAAATTTGCTTTAGAAATCCTTGTTTTAAGGCGAAATTTTTCGCACCCTGGCCCACCAAAATCACCTGAGGTATTTCCTCCATCAACTTCCTTGCTACCGAAATTGGATTGACAATATCTCTCAAAAAAGCTACTGAACCACAATTACTCTCATAATCCATAATACAAGCATCGAGGGTAACTATACCCTTTCTATCTGGATAACCACCCATTCCAACAGTCCTAATATTAGGCAACTACTCTAACACCTTCTTCAACAGCATATAGTGATTTACATCCGGCAGCTAAGATATCCCACGATACTCTATTGGCTAATAAGCCATGGTCCCAAGTAGAGATAACTACGGGTTCGGCATTAGAAAGATCAAAATCATTAAGATTACTTGACTTAGGGAGCGCATAAGCAGAACTATACAAAGTACTTTTTTCAATAAAATCACGTCTTTTCATAGCATATAAAAAAACAAATTTTACATATGTCCCATCAATTACATCGCACAATTCATGAAAAATAAAAAATCTTGAACGTCTTCATTGTTCCATCAAATGGCACTCGAAATATACCATAGAAGATTAAAAAGAAAAAAAGGAAAGCTTAAAAACGAATCTAATTCGTATCAGTCCAAAAAAGATAATCTACTTAAATCTAACCCACTATCACCAACTATTTGGCTCGTTTAAAAACTTTCTTGACCATTTTTTTTTAATAAGAGGTGCTCATCATTTGATAAAAAAGTCCTTAACTTTTGGATAAGGGCTTTTAAAATCAGTAAATGAAAAATCAAACTATAATAATTTTTTTTGCGGAATTATCCTCCAGCAAAAATATAGCCACAGCCATTGGCCTGTGCTCTCCCTAGTGCCCAAACACCTGAAGGTACCAATTGAACACCTGGAAGTAATCCATTGATCCAATCGTTATATGCCTCGGTAGGATCCATATCCATGCTTTTTGCAGCCACACTACTAAATACTTTCGTCGCTAAATTACAAGCACAAAATAAGGCACCTCTCTCTTGAAGCCGCTTTACACCATCAATGCCGGGAAGTGGAAAGTCTTTCTCCTTTGGTTCATAGACGGTATTTCTTAAAGAGGGTGCTTCGGTATAAGAATCATTTATACCAACCATTGCGCCAAGCTGGTATTTTTTCCAAATCTCATCATTGAAAGCATACATTAATCCCGTATGCCTAAAAACAGTCATGGCGGTGATCTCTGAATCCTTACTCCCTGTTTCATTGTTACTGGTATAGAAAGCCCAGTTCCAAATAACCGGTAAGCCTCCGTGAGGTGTAGAACCATCATAAACTATTCTGTGTTTACCTTTAATGTTTTTGAACCAATCATCCGCTTCTTCAAATTTAGATTCGGCCAATTGATCAGATTCCGCATAGGCAGGATGGGTTAAAAAAGGCAAAGAAGCGGCGGTCGCGCCTAAGGCCATAGCGCCAAAAAACTTGCGCCTCGATTTATTATTAGAGCTTTTCATTGATTAATTGTTTAGTTATCTTTAGAATTATTGGTTTACAGTATAAAAATAAATAAATTAAAACTCATAGGTATAATGTGAAGCTTCTTATTTCTTCTTGATCAAATTGAACTTTTGCTTGTAAAAAGCAATGATGGGTTGAAAAGGTCCTAATTGATGCTCACTGATACTAAATGTATCAACATAAGGAGGATAAGGCGTGGAAACAGGCTTGCGCTTCAAATCGGGAAAATCAAGCTCCAAATTGACTTTAATTGGCCTTTTTTGTTGATTAATGTAGCCCGCCACATCATAGGCATCTCCATCCGATAACATGGGCGATTCATAAGTAACGCCATAAGGCATATTTCCCTTGATAAACTGGGCCGCAGTAATTACTCTGGACATACCTGCACCATTGTTATATGAATCAGTACCCCAAAGTGGTGGATATTCATATGAATTAGTCTTCGATTTCTTGATCCCTTCACCTTTACTTCCATGACATAAGACACATTGTGTTTTATAAACTGCCATCCCATTTTCTAAATTTACCGCTCTATTGGGAAGGTTGATTTCCATAAAGCCTTGACCGAATACTTTTCCTTCCTTGGGTGCATTGCGTCCAATCCATTTGAGATAGCTGACCAATGCTATCATCTCATCACTATCTATGGCCATCATACGACCATTCATGCTCCGCTCCATACAACCATTGATTCGTTCTTGAATTGTCCCTAATTTATGCTCTCTCCCCCTGTATTGAGGGAAGCGATTGACGACTCCAACCAAAGAAGCGGCAAAGTGTTTGGTTCCAGCTAATAAATGACAATTACCGCAAGCTAAATTATTGCCAGAAAATACTTTGTCCAGCTTCTCAACGCCGGGCCCTATGTAGTTGGGCGTATTTTGAAAAAGTTCAAAGCCATATTTCACCCGTTTGCTTTTTGGTGAATCATCTAAGAAAGCTACGATATATTCATCCTTGATCACTAGTGAATCATGGATAGGTAAGGCAGTAAAATTAAATTGAAGAAACCCCTTGTAAATGCAAAGGGTAAGTATTGTCAATAATATGAGTGTTGAACAGATGATCTTGATTCCAAAAAATATGACCTCAATCTCTTTTTTAAAAAACATAGAGGTCCTTCAATCTTCTCGAAAAAACATAAAACAGGCTCTTTTCATTCATTAGAAAAGTCAAATAGTTGGTCTGCAATGAATGAATCATTGAAGTTTCTATTGACAAAAATAAGTTGAAAAGCTTGAATATTGAAAGTAATGTTTACGAAAAGGCTGTGTCCTCTTTACAAGAAAGACACATAACAAACATGAAAGAACCCGCTACCAAAAAATGACTGGTTTTGAGAAGGAAGGTACCTAGGGCCTCCATTACGCATGACTAAAAAAATTCGCTATAAAATAACAACTTTTGAGCCTCCTGTCGGATTCGAACCAACGACCCGCGCATTACAAGTGCGCTGCTCTGGCCAACTGAGCTAAGGAGGCTTATACTTTACATTTCTTCAATGCGTGTGCAAATGTAATCTAGCTGGTTATTATTGCAAACTTTACTCGATTTTTTTAAGCCTCTCTCAAAATTAATAAGTGCTCCTTAAGTGCTATAACTTCTTTCTCAGCCAATTCAATTTTCTGATTAAATTCTAATTTTAATTTGTCGGCATTCTTAGATGAAGCAAAAAAATCAATATTTGTTTTCCAAATATTAATATCATTTTCTAAAGATGATATTTTCTTCTTTATTTGACCATCTTTTTGATTCAATTTAAAATGAGATTGAGGTCCTTTTTTCAATTTATAAATCTCGAGTTGTATCTTAATTTCATTGCGTTCACCCTCAGATATGCCCTCGGCATTTATCAATGACTTTATGGTTTCATCATAAAGCCCATTTATTTTTTTAATGTCATTTCTTGGCACAAAGCCAATGTCCATATAAGCATCTACTAAAACAAAAATTTCATCAAAATCAATTTTTGAAGATTTGGCTAATACGTTCAATTGTTCGATTACTGCTTTTTTCTTATTTAAATTTTCCTCAAAATCTTCGTTTTGAACTTTATATGCTGACCTTTTTTCATCAAAAAATGCATCACAAATTCCCTTAAATTGATCATAAATCTTATTCCTATATTTGTTCGGCACAGGACCTATCTCACGCCAATTTTGCTGCAATAATTTCAATCCTTCCGAAATTTTAACGCCATCCTGATCAGAAACAACTAAGGACTGTGCTTGTTCAATCAGGTTCCTTTTAGTAATCAAATTCGCATCTTTTTTCGGCCAACCTTCCATCTCTGGTTTTATAAATCGCTTTAATTTTATAATATTTCTTCTTGCCCAAAAAAGGATTATAGCTAGAATAATTAGTCCTGCAAAAATTTCAAAAAAACTAATGATAAAGTTGTAGAAATTACCTAGATAAGGAGCAAAAGCTCTATGAGTTCCCAAAATTCCATCAGTGATAATTTCAAGTAATTCAATATTCATTATGATGAACCCAGCATATACAACT
>CAJXAT010000121.1 GCA_913050055.1 uncultured Flammeovirgaceae bacterium
ACACCAAACTGGTTCATTTTATAGGCAAAGATAATATTGTCTTCCACTGCATTATTTTCCCATCCATATTGAAGGCCGAGGGCAGTTACATTTTACCAGACAACGTGCCTGCCAATGAGTTCCTGAACTTGGAAGGAAATAAAATTTCTACTTCCCGAAATTGGGCAGTTTGGCTTCATGAATATTTGGAAGATTTCCCTGATAAGCAAGACGTACTGCGGTATGTACTCACTGCCAATGCCCCAGAGACTAAAGACAATGACTTTACTTGGAAAGATTTTCAAACTCGAAATAACAGCGAGTTGGTGGCTATTTATGGAAATTTCGTGAATAGAGCAGTCGTACTTACCCATAAGTTTTTTGAAGGAAAAGTCCCTGAACAGCAAGAACTAAAAAAAGTTGATGAAGATGCGTTGCAGGCCTTGAGTAGCTTTCCAGAGAGAATAGCAGGTTCTTTGGAGCGTTTCAAATTTAGAGAAGCGCTCAATCACCTTATGGATTTAGCCCGTTTGGGCAATAAATATCTAGCAGAAACGGAGTCTTGGAAATTGATCAAAACAGATCCAGAAAGGGTTTCAACCATTTTAAATATAAGTTTACAAATGGCCACTTCGCTAGGGTTACTGTCGAAACCTTTTTTACCGAATACTCATGATAAATTAAGTAAAATTTTGAATTTTGGAGATTTGAATTGGCAGGATGCAGGTCATTCAGATAATTTAAAAAAAGCGACCGTATTGGGCCCCGCGGTATTGTTATTTGAAAAGATAGAAGATGAGGTCATTGAAGCCCAGATAAAAAAACTTATGAATACTAAAGAAGAAAATGAAGCGGCAGCCGTGCAGTTAACACCTATTAAAGAAGAAATCAACTATGATGATTTTATGAAAATGGATCTGAGAGTAGGGGAGATATTGACGGCAGAACCAGTTCCGAAATCCAATAAACTACTCAAATTTACCATTGACACAGGATTGGATCAGCGGACTATAGTGAGTGGTGTAGCCAAGCATTTTAGTCCTGAAGAAATGATTGGAAAAAAAGTAACAGTACTATTGAATCTGGTACCTCGCAAGATTATGGGCATCACCTCAGAGGGGATGCTTCTTTTTGCTGAAAATGAGGACGGGAGCCTTAAATCAGTGGCACCAGATACTACTGCCACCAATGGTGCAGGGATTAGTTAACAAGCGATAGTGTTTGGGGGCAGCGCTTTGAGACATTTTGATTCATAATTTTTGACTGAAAGTAACTCCATTTGGTGAAGCCCAGTCTAGAATGTTTTGTCTGAGTATTTCGTCGATCTCATTGATTCATTCTGATCCGAAGGTTTAGAATGAATCAACGCACAAAAGACCAGTTATAATCCCCTTCTACCATGAGGTTAAAGACTATGTTGGAAGAAACGATTTTAAGGGTAAGAAAGGAGTCTTATTGACAACTGAATATATGTCTATGATTTAATTTTTATTCTTCTTTTTATCAAGGATCAATGTGAAATTCCGTCTTACGGCTGTAGTAAATAAGGCCACTTGAATAAAATCAGGATCATCATTATTTATGAAGTCAGTTATATCACATGCTCTTAATAACCAGAATAATCCTAAAAATAAATTTAAAATCAGGATTATTGAAGTTCTATTGGATAGTTTTTTATAATGATTTGATTTTTGCAATAAATTAAACTGATTAGTCTGACTTACCGCAAAATAAAAATCAATAGATAACCTTGAACCAAAGGAATGTTTATGTTGTTTTTAATATTATGAATATGATCTATTTAAAGCAAAAAAAATGCGCAAGTCTATTGAAAAAATCTATTATCAAGATGTATTCTTCCGCACCTGAATCAAATTGTATAGATATGGCTAAACAAAAAATTAAGAATGAAGTAATCACTACTGTCAAAGGAGAATTGAAAAAGATGATCCTCAGAAAGATGAAGCAGTATTAATTCCCTCCATGCCAAACAGTAGGTACGCTGGAATGATTTTAATGACAAGAAGGGAAGTCTTAAAAACTAAAAGTGTCCGTTCTCAGACAATAAATGGTTAAATAGATAAATGGTAAAAAAGCCAGAACAGCGCGAAGCGTGAAAGTAGCATTCCTAACGTTAAAGTCCTGTACCCTATAAAAAAAATCACTGCCGAAAAATTGTCCCCAGGTAAACTCCAGGTGTAGTAGATATCGAGCTGCGTAGATCTCCAATTTAATGGGCTGTAGAGAAAGTTCAGAACTACACGCACTGGTTGAACCTAGCTCCTAAGCTTGTTAGGTTGACCATCATAGTGCATATCCTGTGCTAAAACAAGGGTGCTACTAAACTCCGTAGAACTTCAATAGTAATAAGTATTAGCAAAACCGCCAATTGCAGTTTTATTGATATATAATTTATATAGCTCATCTTTACTAGGTAAAAACCAATCATCGTAAGTAACTCCTCTCTAGGTAACACTGTAATCTGTGTATATTCCCGTAGCATAACGTCCTGCAGCACCCAATTGGCTTATAATGGCATCGGTATTTGCAAGCCCTGTAACTATAGCCGCTCCTGTTGCTCCTATCCTATTAATAGCTCCATTGCCCCATGTTTCATAACCGATATCTTCAGTTGCTGCAAGCAATCCCTGACAAAAATTGGCATCATATCTTCAATGATTTAGTAAAGCCGAGCTTTTTTACGGACTCTTTCAGATTAATTGAGTAAA
Organism: uncultured Flammeovirgaceae bacterium; assembly: GCA_913050055.1. Lineage (GTDB taxonomy): Bacteria > Bacteroidota > Bacteroidia > Cytophagales > Cyclobacteriaceae > UBA4465. Next base: position 2,709 of record CAJXAT010000121.1, read on the forward strand.
TCAATTTTACTCCAATACATAAAAAGCATCATATGTCTCATGCCTTATTTTAATATTAATTCTTTGGTAAAAAACTTAAGAGCACTATTAATCTTCTTTGAAACAGCGAGATGTGTCCCCGATATGAATATTTAAATCTTTAAGGGGGGACAATTCTACAGAGCGTATTCTAATTAAAATACAATGCCTTGTTGGTAATATAAATTAAAGGTAATTTTTTTTAATAATTACCATAACCACGATCAACGATTCAACTTCTTCTCTTCAAAGGTTACATCTTGATTTTTTCGATAATGAATACGGTAATAGACCAAGCATTCGTCGACTCCTGCCTCCAAAACTGCTTTTTGAGCAATTTCAGAAATCATCATGAGGTCTTCATATTTTCCTTCCATTACGGTTTCAAAAGGAGTTACTTCGTATTTTACGCCACTTTGTTGGATGATATCAATGGCACGATCGACCAAGGCATAGGTGTCGTGAGAACTACTTTTAGGAACAATTTGAATGCCTAGGGTAATGAGATGATCTGTCATGGGACAAAAATACTAAATTGTTTCAGAAATGATCCAACCTCCGGTCCAACATGCCTGAAAATTAAATCCACCTGTAAGCGCATCAATATCTAATACTTCTCCCGCGAGGTATAAACCCGGATATCTTTTGGTCTCCATGGTTTCGAAATTAATCTCACTCAAATCAATACCTCCTGCGGATACAAATTCTTCCTTGAAAGTACTTTTTCCAGTTACTTGAAAAAGGGCCTGGGTGAGTTCCTCTATCAATCGATTTTGTTTTTTTTTAGTCAATTCAGCAAAGGGAGTTTCGGTAAGTTCAAGTTTTTGAACCAATCTTTGCCAATACCGATGAGGTATTTGATTCGTTTTATAATTTTTAATTAACTTTTTGGAATGTACTTTTTTCAGTTGATCAATGACTTCTTTCCATACTTGAGCCGTTTGTCCTGAAAAGTTAATCTGTATCTGAAAGTTATAATAGCACCCATTAAGGTGTAGCGCAGCGAATGATGATAGTTTTAGAATCGAAGGTCCACTGAGACCCCAATGGGTTATAAGTAAGGGTCCTGTTTCTGTAAATTTACAACCGATTACCCGTACGGTAGCTTCAGGAAAGGAGGTGCCGGGTAATTCATTAATTCTATCATCTTGGATATTGAAGGTAAACAAGGATGGGACAATCTGTGTCGCTTTTAGACCGAGTTCGGTAAGTAGTCGCCAACCGCTTTTCGTTGCGCCTGTACTGAATACAACGGCATCTGCGGCGCGTATTTCTGTGTCTGTATGTATGAGCCAATCTGTGGATTTAACTATCTTTTTTACCGCACAATTTCGGATCAATTGAATACCCAAAGTATCTATTTCTTTTTCAAAGCAATCGATAATTGTTTGCGAATTATTGGTTGTCGGGAAGATGCGTTGATCTACCTCTTCATGGGTAGCTACCCCTCTTTTATAAAGCCATTCTCGCATGTCCTTGGTATTAAACCGCTCAAAAGGCTTGTAGAGTTTTTTTTGACCGCGGGGATAGAACTTGACCAAATCACCTGGTTTTTGTCGTCCATTGGTCACATTACATCTGCCACCCCCTGATATTTTTACTTTTGTAAGGGTTTTTGATGTTTTCTCGATAAGGGTAACTTGATATTTAGGATTTTTATCTTTGATATTTATGGCAGAAAAATAACCTGCAGCACCCCCACCTATTACAATGACTCTTTTCCCCATCAGCTATGGATTGGAGGATGTGATAACTGAGGATGGCTAAAAAACATTATCCATTAAATTGATTCATGGCATTTTCAATACCTTGGGTGCAAAAGGTAAGTGCGGCATCAATGGCACAATCCATATCTAAGACAAGGGCTTCCATTTCTTTCTGGTTAAAGGGAGAAAGGACATAATCTGTTTGTCTACCCTGGCTATAGTCATCGCCCACCCCAAACCTTAGTCTTGGATAATCTTGGCCACCAATTAATTCCTCAATATTTTTAAGACCGTTGTGACCTCCTGCAGACCCTTTTTGTCTCATTCTTATTTTCCCATAGGGTAGGGCTAAGTCATCGGTAATGACCATCATATTCGGTTTCACTAATTTTAATTCTTGCAGCCAGTAATTAACCGCACGACCACTTAAATTCATGAAGGTACTCGGCTTGAGCAGGTAGATACTTCTTCCCTTATGCTTTAAAAGGGTCCAAAATCCATATCGGCCCTGTTCAAATTTAATTTTCTTTTTATCAGCCAATCGATCTAAAATCAAAAACCCAATATTGTGTCGGGTGAGCTCATATTCTACACCTGGATTACCTAGTCCAATGATTAAATATTTCATGAATGCTTTTTAAAACTCGTTTTGAATTCACTGCGCTACCTTTTTTGTAGGGCATTACCTGTTCAATCTAGAGGTTTCTTTTCTTTTCCGAAAATATATTCATAAAAGGAAAAAACCCGCCATTAAGGTGGGTTTTTTTCCATTGTCAATCACTATTTATTCAATGATTAATCTACTTTTTCATCAGAAGGTCCAGTTTCTGCGGCTTCTGCAGCCTCTGCAGCTTCTTCTTCTTCTTCAGTCTTACTTTTCATCACTCTAGGTATATCAACAGAACAAATAGATACCAGTGGGTTGGTCAAAACCTCATATTCTTGTGATACCAAATCTCCTACTTTGATCGTTTTACCCAACTCTAGTTTAGAAATATCTACATTGATGCTCTCTGGCATATCTTTGGGAAGTGACTTAATCATTAACCTCGGCATTTTCATAATCAATCTACCTCCTGTTTGTATACCGGGAGCAATGCCCTGAGTGATCACGGGTATACTCATTTTGATAGGCTTATCATCAAATAGCTCTAAAAAATCCGCGTGGAGGATGACTTCGCTTACTGGGTGAAATTGAATCTCTTGAAGGATGACTTTTTTAATTTCCCCTTCAATATTAAGCTCAATGAAACGTGCTTCCGGTGTATAGACCACATCACGAAAAAGTATCATGGGTGCAGAAAAATGAATCTGCTCTTTACCACCATATACTACACAAGGAACAAAACTTTCACCTCTTAATCTTTTAGATTCTGTTTTGCCAAGATTTGCTCTTTTATACCCTATAATCTCAACTATTTTCATAATAATTAATTGTTTTTAAATAAAAAGTTCACTTATTGAATCATTACTGTGTACTCGACGTATTGCTTTGGCAAATAAGCCAGCCACACTCAATATCTTTATTTTTTCGTTTTGTTGTTTTTGAGGAATTGAATCTGATATCACTACTTCTTCCAACACCGATGAGTCAATGGTTTCATAGGCTTTTCCTGATAATATACCATGGGCACAAACCGCCCTTACTGACTTAGCTCCTTTTTCTTTTATTAATCCAGCCGCTTTACAGATGGTCCCTGCTGTATCGATCATGTCATCCACCAAAACCACATTTTTTCCTACCACATCACCAATGACTTGCATAGAGGCCACTTCATTGGCTCGCTTTCGTTGTTTGTCACAGATGGCAATTTCTGCATTAAAAAACTTTGCGTAAATCCTTGCTCGAGCACTTCCTCCAACGTCTGGTGAAGCAAACACGAGATTATCTAGATTTTTAGTCTTGAGATAAGGTACGAAAATAGCACTTGCATCTAAGTGATCTACTGGGATATCAAAAAAGCCTTGAATTTGACCGGCATGCAAATCCATGGTCATAAGCCGTTCCGCACCAGATGCTGAGAGCAGATTAGCGATCAGTTTTGCACCAATGGAGACACGAGCTTTATCTTTCCTGTCTTGTCTGGCATAACCATAATAGGGAACCACAACCGTAACATATTTGGCACTGGCTCTGCGTGCGGCATCGATCATCAAAAGCAGTTCTAAGATATTATCGGCAGGAGGGTTAGTGGATTGAATTAAAAAGACTTCACAGCCTCTAATAGACTCATTGTAACTTACATGAAGTTCACCATCGCTAAATTTTTGTGAGGTAATGGCGCCCAGGGGGTTGTCATAAGCAATAGCAATCTTTTCAGCTAATTCGTACGTTCCTTTTCCAGCAAAAAATTTAACAATGGTCATGCTATTTGTTTCATCTATCACTTTTTAAAAGCAAAGAGATCAGTCGATTAAAGTTGGCCTACTAGGGCTCGAACCTAGACTCTTCTGAACCAAAATCAGACGTGTTGCCAGTTACACCATAGGCCA
>CAJXAT010000122.1 GCA_913050055.1 uncultured Flammeovirgaceae bacterium
GAAATTTGTGAAGGAGAAGATATTCCGGATTTTGTGATTGATAATTCTGCTCAGAGCACACAATCTAAAGAAAGTTTGGCGTGGATTTGGTATGATCAGGATAATAGGCGTTTAAATACTAATTCAAGTGATAGTTTTAATGTCAAGAATTATCTCGACTTATCTTCACTTCAAACTGATCTATCAAATGATTTTAAGTTTAGAGTCACAGTTACCGCAGATATTAATAATGCTGAAAATTTTGATGGATGCGGTAGTAATTACACTGATATTATATTGAGAATCAATGGATTGCCAAGTGTGAGATTTGATAATATCAGTAATAATGATACTTACTGTGTTACAGATGATGAAATTATTTTTAGTGGTGGATCATCAGAAGGAATTGATGGAGTTGGTCGATATTCAGTTTTCAATGACTTTAATCAATTAGGAAGTGGTTTAGAAGTAGGGAATAACTACGCAAAGTTGATATTAGATTCTCTTCATTTAATAGATGATGATTTAATCGAGCCTTTAAACACATCAGATCGATCGCTTGTGGGTGGAAAATCAACAAAGCGTAATATTTATTTTCAGTTTACGGATATAAAAGGATGTAGCAATACAGATTCAGTAACGAATATTGTAATTAATCCGGCGCCTGCCATTGACTTTAAGATTGATAATCAGATCATAGATGCCACATTCAATACGTGTTTGAACGAAGATATTGACGTATTTGAAGAAAGAAGTTTTGAATTACTTGGAATTAATTCAGAAACTGGAGCAGGTATTGGTGGAGGAGGTATTGAATCAAATTTTGAAATTTATGATCATAATAGAATTTCATTATCCGCAGGTATCAGTGATGACTCTGAGGCTGCAGCTCAGTTTACACCAAAGGATGCCCGCAAAAATTTAAGTTTAACTGATAGCGACTTACAAGATTATGATTCTTCAAGTGCTTATATCGTGATTTTTGAACATACCGATGATTATGGTTGTACCAATACTGTTGAGCACGATATTGTGGTTAATCCTAAGCCTCAATTTGGGACGAGTGGAGATGGTTTTGTACTTACCAATAAGGCTTGCGTATCTGATTTATTAGAAGTTAATGTTACTCTTGGTAACATGGCTAATAGTTTAGCTACTTTTCAATGGACCATTAAAAATGATATTGTACCTAACCAAAATACAAATAGTGTTTCAGTAGCCTCTGATGATTATAATTTAGGATCTGATGGTGTTCAGATTACGGTCAAGGCTACATCTAATATTACTGGATGCGCTTGGCAGCAAACTGAATCAAAATCAATCGGAATCATACCTGATCCAGAATTTAGATGGAAAAATATTACCGAGGGGAACAATACTTTATTTGCGTTTAGAGAAAGAAAATTAGAGCTATATGACTTTGCGTGGCAAGAACTTCAAGAATTTAATTTTACTATAGAAAGAGAGGATGGTACTGAGTTTTTTAAGGAAGTTAGAGCAGGGATTGATTCAACTATCTTGGATTCGGTTCAGGTAGTGTTTGATGAGGGAGGAATTTATCGAGCAAAGCTTAATCTTATTTCAACGGCTAATTGCTTCGACAGCTTGGTTAGAGAGTTTAACATTTTGGACAAAATCCAAGTAGTCGATAGCAAAACTCACACTTTTGATGAAGGGCCTGAGACATGGCATACAGATTCTATCAGTGTAGATGGTTTTTACGATGGTATTGACTATGATATCGAAAATGATAAAATTGCCTTGACCGAAGCCTCGTTAAGGTTTTCAACTTGGCAAAAAGCAACTCCTATTGGGGCTACTATAAATTTGGATCCTATGGTTTCTGATGTACCGGTTGAGGTCTCAGGATTTTCGTGGATTACCAATCCCTCAGGTAGTTACGCTGGTGGGGGTACAGAAGGTTCTATAGCGGAGCATTCGTGGGTATATTCTCCTGCTTATGATATTTCACTTTTAGAAAGACCTACTCTTAGTTTCAATTATAGTTCTGATTTGCTGGTCACTGATGGTGTGGTTTTACAATATTCCTCTGATGACGGGGCTAGTTGGTCACCCCTAGGATTTTATAAATTTCTTATTGAGAATCAGGATGAAAATTATACTACTTTGAGTTCTGGCCTCAATTGGTATACTTTCGAGGGTATTCCAGGTAATCCTGGTAATTGGGATGAAGCTCAAAAAACGACCTATAATCCTGGGTTTTATGGTTGGAATACGAGTACGGAAGGAGCTTGGAAATTAGCGGTACATAAAATAGATATCAGAGATGATGAGGGGAATTATATTATTCCCAAAGAAAACTGGTCTGAAATAAGGTTTAGATTTGCGTTGGGTTCTATGACAGGACAGAAAGTAAATCAAAATGGACAAGACCTTGAGGGTTTTGCCTTTGATAATTTCAGTATTTACGACAGGAAACGCATTGTTTTGGTCGAGACATTTGGCTCTATGTTGCAAGCAGAGAGTAAGATTGCTAGTGGAGAGGTACATAATCGTATTGGTCAAATGGGTAAAGGAAGTCTTTGGATAAATTACATAACCAATATTTATAATGATGGTATTGATCTAGATGAGGATATCCTTTACGCAAGAAACAAAATTGATCCAGATGCTAGAAGGTCCTATTATAGTATCAATGAGATACCGGCCAGTATACTAAACGGTGAGGTTATTAATACTACCTCAGAAGAGGATATTTTGGGATGGGATAAAAGTCAGTTAGATCAAAAAGAATTAAATAAGCCAGATTTCAAGATTGAGTTATCTGAGAGCTCAGTTGAGGGAAGTTCCATGTTGTCCTTCACAGCTGAATTTACGTCTTTAATTGATTTACCAAATCCAGAGACTGAGCTTTCGATTAGATTTTTTATAGTTGAAAAGCTCTTCGTTCCCGAAAACGACTTTGGAGTGTATTCAACTACAGATACCATTCGAAACATACTGTTGAAAATCTTACCAAATGCCTCAGGAATTGTTAAAAATAGATCATTTAAAGTTGATGACACATTTACCGAGTCCGTTCAGTGGATACCGGTAGGGTTCAATGATTCTACTCAGCTTAGAGTAATTGTAATGATTCAAAATGAGGTGACCAAGGATATTTATCAAGCAGCTTACAAGGATTTGGAAAACCCTAGCCACATACTTGGTATAGAAAAGGAGATGATCCTTGGGACAGAGTTTAGTTTATTCCCTAATCCGGCAGATCGCATATTTAGATTGCTATTTAAGAGGCCGCTGCGCGCAGAGACCGATTGGATTGTGTTTGACCAGAATGGCATTCAACGTTTGACAGGTTGGATAAGGAAGAATGAAGAAGAACTCGTAATTAATGTGAGTCATTTACCAGCAGGCGTCTATTTCATACAGTTGTTTCACAATAAATATCTTTGGAAGCCTAGAAGATTCATCATTATACACCATTAAACTCTCAATAGTGAATTAAAGCAGTTGTTTTATGCCCATTTGGTTAGACTTACTGGAGAATGAAAAAGCCTACATTTTTTCTAGATAGTTTTAAGTTGGGAACTAGGGCTGTTTATGATTGGCTGAATATATGAAGAGTTCTTATATAACTGACCTAAGCCATATGTTGATATAAGTTTTTATGATCTTGAAAATATGTTGGCCTTCCAAAAAGGAAATAGTCTTGAATAAACTACCATTATATACATCTTAAAAAAATCAATAAGGGTAGCTGTGTAAACTCTAATAAAGCTTCTAAAACTTTATTATTTAATTAAATGGTGCACATGTCTATCTAATCGATCGATGCGATGGGTGAGGTGTTTTACGTATTTTTTAAGTTCTAATTCTACCACATAGACTTTGCTGTCATAGGATTCATCACCGTTGTCTTTTTTGTAATCTTTTTTATGTTTTTCTAATTCAGATTGAGCAACACATTCTTCTTTTAAATGACTTATAAATTGTTTCACCCCATAATGCTTTTCAAATGATTCAAGTTCATGAATGAGATGTCTCATATGTGCATGCTTCTGTTTTGAGGCTTCAATAGCCATGTCATAAAGGAGTGAATCATAATGGTGCATGCTTTCAAGCATTTCTGTGATTGAATGTCTATAAGCTGAAGAGCGACAAAACTTTCTCAAACCTTGGTAGGTTTTCAATTCTATAGATTCGACATCCCAAAGTAAGGTAAGTTCATCGAGATGCTCGACAACGGTTAAGGTATCCGTCTCCGAAGCCTTCGTATGTTCTTGGGCCTTAGATGAATTCAAAATAAAGGCACACATTGATAAAAGAAATACTAACTTTTTCATGATTAAAACGACTAATTTAATTGTAAATATAGTTAAGGAACATCAATAATTGATGTTCCGATATTTCTGATTATTGGAGTTTTATGAAAATTCAACAAAAACCTGATTTTTGTATAAATCAGAATATATATTAATTGCGAGTTAAATAATTTCAAGGCGTTTGTGATTGCGAAGTTGGGTAAAAAGGTATTGGACCTTAGCTCCTCTTGAGAAATGATAAGGCCAGTTTTATTTTACCATAGTTTATTTTCTCATCTAGGGCCTGAAAAAGAAGTTTAATTTCTTCAGTTTTCTTCAATTTATACCAGGTACTGGTGATTTTATTGATTTCTTCCGAAGATACGAATTTGCTGATATTTATGGGCTCATGGTTGAGATACAAATGATTGATATGATCATAAATGGTGTTTTCACTTAAGGATCGCTCTCTTGCGATTTTGGCTACTGAATGATGAATCTTGAGCATGTTTAGGGTTTTTAAATAAGTCTCTCCCTTTACAGAAAGTGGCACGATTTTTTTTTGATTGAATGCCCTGATGGCTTCAAGGAAATAAGTACCATAATGGCTTATTTTATGTTTTCCTACTCCTGAAATATCTTGCAGATCTTTTTCGAAGAGGGGTTTTACGCGACTCATCTCTTTCAAGGTATTATCATTGAAAATGGCGTAGGCAGGTAGATTGGCCTCCTTAGATAATTTGAGCCGAAGTGCTTTTAATACCTCAAAAAGGTCGGTCTCATAATGTTCTTTTTTGTTGACAGCAGGTATTTTTGCTTCGCGATCAATGGTTGCCGTTAAGGATACCGTAGAGCCTTTATAAAGTACATCAGATCCAAGTGGCGTAATTGTGAGCTTATTATAATGAGTAAAGTCGATCTCAAAATAACCTTGATTGATGAGTTGACCTATAAATTGAATCAGATCTTCTCTTTTGAGGTCTGTAATACTTCCAAAGGTTTTGATCTGATCGTAACCTTTGCGGCGTATTTCTGATGATTGGGATCCTCTCAAGACATCCACTAAGGCATTGATGGCTACTCCCTCATTAAGTCTTTTTGCCGCGGATAAGGCTTTCTGGGCGATGATGGTGCCATCGAAAAACTTGGGAGGATGGAGACAATTGTCACAATGTCCGCACGGGGTTCTCCGATGTTCACCAAAATAACTCAATATAAAATTGGTCCTGCAGCTGCTGGCCTGACCAAACTCAATCATTCTATTGAGTTTGGTTCTTTGAATCATTTTATAGTCTTCACTAGCGGTACTTTGATCAATAAATTGTCTGAGTATTTTGGCATCAGCTAAGCTAAAAAAGAGCAAGGTGCTTGCTGCATTTCCATCTCTACCGGCACGGCCAATTTCTTGATAATAGCTCTCGATGTTTTTGGGGAGGTTGTAGTGGATGACATATCGGATATTGGATTTATCGATCCCCATACCAAAAGCGATGGTGGCGCAGATGACCGTTAATTCATCAGATTGAAAAGCTTGTTGCACTTTTTGACGACTTTCACCTGACATTCCTGCATGGTAAAAGCCACTTTTAATACTCTTTTCTTGTAATTTTTTGGCTATTTTTTCAGTAGATTTTTTACTGAGGCAATAGATGATACCGGAGTCTCCAGCGTGTGCGCCTACATAATCGATGATGGTTTCGATTCTGTTTTGCCCTGGCTGCACATTGATATTGATATTAGTTCTCTCAAAACTTGATAAAAAAGTTTTTGCAGATTTAAGACCTAGTTTTTGAGCAATATCTTGTCTTGTCGCTTTGTCCGCTGTTGCCGTTAAAGCAATGTGGGGTACGTTACTTTTATTAATGAGATGAACCAGCTCAGTATATTCAGGCCTAAAATCATTGCCCCAGACCGAAACACAATGGGCCTCATCAATGGCGATCAATGAGATCTTTTGAAGATCTATCTGTTCTTGAAAATCCTTACTTACCGCTTTTTCTGGAGAGACATACAGGAGTTTTAAGGTTCCGTCTTTAAAATTGTTAAGAATTTCTTTGGTGGCGGTGTCGTTTTGATTGCTGTGCAATGCTGCAGCAGTGATACCCGCAGTTGTCAGGGCAGCCACTTGATCTTGCATCAAGGCAATAAGAGGTGAGACTACGATCACAGTACCTTTAAGCATCAGTGCGGGGAGCTGATAGCAGATCGATTTGCCCGCTCCTGTCGGCATAATCACTAAGCTGTCATGACCCTCAAGGGTACGCTCAATGATGTCCTGTTGTTGTCCCCTGAAGGTATGATACCCAAAATATTCTTTGAGTAATTTCAAAGGCAATTCAGCTGTGTTCATAGTATCTATTGATCCATCAATTCTAAATTGTTATTTATGCCCAGCTCAGTGGCAGGGATTCCTTTGAGCATCCATTTGGGCATAGGAGCATCTTTGAGATAGTAATCGAAATATTGTGCCATTCTGATATTAAAGTCTATTCTGTTTTGGAGTTTAAGCGGCCAATGGGGCTCCCCTTGATAATTCAAAAGCCAAGAGGGTTTATTGAGTCTTCTTAAGGAGACAAAAAATTCAATCCCTTGATACCAAGGGACATGACCATCGGCGTCATTATGCATGATCAAAATAGGGGTATTTATTTTATCAACAAAAAATATGGGAGAATTTTCAAT
>CAJXAT010000123.1 GCA_913050055.1 uncultured Flammeovirgaceae bacterium
GCATGCTTGCCAAGTCTTCTTCCAAAGGATTTGCTTCCCTGACAAACCATTCATTGATGAATTCGTCAATCAAATCAGGCGTCCATTCCTGATACACGGGTGGTTGGAAATCATCCAGAAACACTTCAAGGTCTTCATCCAATCGTGAGAATTCCTCCTCTGTCCAGTCGAGACTCTCTCGGAAATCCGCCAAAACTTTTTCAGGGATTGGAGGAACTCTAACGACTTCCTCAGAGTTAGAATCAGTACTAACTTTACCCTCAAGTTCTGAAATGGATGAGTTGGGTATTTTAGCTTCTGGCCCATAAATCAACTCACTTGGACTCTCAGATATTAATTCAATCAGATCGCTGTTTCTGACTTCATAATCGTTGAGAGCATCGTGAATCGCTTCTCTAGTAAGTGTATCATCACCAAGTGCTTCGGCGCGGGTCTTGAGATACACTGCCACGATCATTGGGTTTGAAAGATGGGGAATTTCATTGCTGTGGTCCAATTGATGGATGGTCGCTTTTGCCAAAAGGTTGTCTGGTGATTGAGGTGTGGTTTCTCTCTCAAATTCTTCAAATCGAGCACGGAACCCTTCCAAAAACTCATCAGTTAGTAGCCTCATGAGAAGCAAAGGTTCAGGTGTTGTTGCTTCCAATTCTTCTTTCACTGCCTGAACATCAAATTTGAGATCTTCAAAACGTTCTGAGAAAGCTAGGTAGGGAAGTGTGCTCAGTAATTCTTCCAAGCGCTTTTGGGTTGCAGCTTGGGGATTGCTAATCATTCTTCGTGAGGCAAACTTACGCCGTTGCTGCGCTTTAATATATTTCTTTGTTTGCTGGCGTTTGACCATGCCAGCCTTGCGAACTTTTTTCTTGGCCATGCGGGAGTGCCCAATCTACTCGGGATATGTGAGGAGGTATCCAATACTAAGAGATTTAGATATCGTTAAGGTTGTTAATTTAATTTTTATAGCACAAATTAACTGTGAATCACACCATGTTCTTTTTTACCGCATATCCATGGGTTCTCTAATGATGGTCCGCACAGATTTTCTTCGTGAATAAATATCTCTCGTGAGTGGGTTGTCAGGAGGGCTTTCGTATTGTCTGTCTAGATAAATTCTGAGTTGTCCGTAATTTAGTGGATTGGGTTTAAAACGGCGCTTTGCGGGGACATAACGAGCAGCATCTCTTCGTACTTTGTCTTCAAAGTTATCTGGATACCGATCAGCAACATAATTAGGAATAACCTGCTGAGACTCAGTGAAGGAACGCAAACTCTGATAATCCAAGGGTCGAATTTGCCTTCGCCCTTCACCTGCTGCCCAAGCTAATCCAACTAGGTCGGTCATCAACAGTATAACAATGAAAAATGAAATGTTTGGATGCATTATTTACTCAGGGAGCTCAAAATATTCTGTTTGTCAGCATTTGGGCAAGTGATGCCCATTAATCAAATATTCTTACCGGGAGTCCACACATTCACAGGATGTACCTTATGAAAGTTATTAACAAACCTGATAATCTTGTTTGACTAGCTAAAATATGCGAAAAACAAATAATTTATTGATGAACATAGGGTGTTTCAGCATATGCATGGATTTGGTGTTCAAATAGATGGTGGGTATTGTAAAGTTTCTTTCCCAATCCACTATGCGATCAAAGTAGAGCTATGGTTATTCGGGGTGCCACTCAGTTTTTTTGGAAATCAACCTGATAACTCCACAGAAATCCTTCCACTGCTAAGAAAATTGGATCTAAGTAAATCCTCAAAGGTCCACGAAGTCTGGCAGGGACAATTTGAATATCCAATATCAAATTTGACAGCGTATTTGGTAAAAGTTTTACGAGCAGATTCAAATGGTAATTCTATTACTGAGTGGATACTGGATCCATTTGCGAGAAATTCTCTGGGTGGAGAGTTGTGGGGCAAAATTATTACATTTGAAGTTGATGAGAAAATTGGACTATTGAGGGCATTTTTTGAAAGTGAAAAGTCACTAAGTAAGAGTTCATTAGAAAAATTAAGGAGAGTGGCCCTTTTGACAGATATCGAAAGGGTAAAAATTGAATCAGCAAGATTTTCCAAGAAGTCGCTTGGTGAATTGGTTATCTATGAATGTCATGTTCGTGGAATGACTCAGCATCATTCATCCGAGGTGCCCGTCAGGCATCGAGGAAACTTTTCTGGAATGAAACAAAAAATTAAATATTTAAGTAACCTTGGGGTAAATGTAGTAGAACTGCTTCCTATTTTTGATTTCGATGAAAACGAGAATCAGTTAAAAAATCCTGAAAATCATCAAAATCTTAAAAACTATTGGGGTTACTCCCCAATTCTATGGTTTGCTCCCAAAAAAGCCTACGCTGAAAATCCATTAGATTGGCATCGGGAATTCAAGGAATTTGTTCAAGACTGTCATTTTCACAAAATTGAGGTTTGGTTGGATGTAGTTTATAATCATTCCGCTGAACAGGATGCCGAAGGGCCCAAGTATCATTTTAAAATGATGGACCAGGATACTTGGTATCTAAATACGCAAGAAGGTGAATTTCATAATGCTTCAGGATGTGGCAATACTTTGAGATGCTCACATCCGCTGGTTAAGCAGTTCATCCTAGAAAGTTTGCAGTACTGGCATGAGGTGATGGGGGTTGATGGTTTCAGATTCGATTTAACCAGTATCTTAAATCGGCATCAGGACACTGGAGATTTCAAGGATTTTCCAAATCTTCTTTGGGAATTACGGCAGGAGCTAAGTCTGAAAAATGTTCGTCTGATCGCTGAACCATGGGATGCGCATGGATACGATTTGGGAAGGGTTGCAAAGCAGGCAGGTTGGACAGAATGGAATGACCGTTACAGAGATACCATTCGAAAAGTACTCTCAGGAAATGTGGGTCAAGGCTTTGCTCTAAAAGATGCAATTGAAGGTAGTCCCTCAATCTTTGGTGAATCTTCACTTAACTATTGGCCTAGTCTAAATTTCATAACTTCCCATGATGGTTTTACGCTATGGGATTTATTTTGCTATTCTAAAAAGCATAATCAAGCAAACGGCGAAAACAATCATGATGGTCATGCAGCTAATTTTTCGAATAATTCAGGAGTAGAGGGACCAACTGATAATCAGCAAATTCTAGACTTGCGGGAGCAGAAGTGGAGAATGGCTTGGACAATTCTTGCCATTAGTCGTGGGCCAATGATGTTTGTCGCAGGCGATGAATGGGGTCGAACACAATATGGAAACAATAATGCTTATTGCCAAGACAATGAGCTAAGCTGGCTAAATTGGCAGGAGAGTGAGACGAATTCTAAACGAGTTGAATTTGTTCGAAGGCTTCTTTCTTTGAGAGAAAAATTGTGCAGATCATGTTGGATTTCATCATCTTTAACCATCAGGTGGTTTAATTCTAAAGGAGAAGAAGCAGATTGGTCACCCCATGTAAGGAGTTTTGTTTGGAAAATTGAAAATTTTAAAGAAGGTATGAATTGGTGGTTCCTCTGCAATAGTTACGACGCACAGTTACTTTTTTCAATCAATGAAGAAAAATCTATCTCTTGGCAATGGGATTCCAATAATTACTTGGGAATGGCCCAGGACCAGCCTAATGAAAAATTCGTCGAACTTGGTTCTTTCAGTATCTTGATTGGAACTACTGGCGAATTATGAACGCCAAATAATCACGTTGAATATTTAAAAAATGACCCAAATGTCAGACCCAGCACTAATAGCAATTACTGGAGCATCCGGGCTGATCGGCAAGGCGCTTACAAAAAGGCTTCGATCAGAAAGCCAACCATCCTTAAAACTAGTTCGTTATCCAACTTCCGCAGAAGGAAAGCGGTTTTGGGATTATTCAGAAAAGGTCTTAGAGGGGGGCCTTGACGATTGTGATGCATTAGTTCATCTCGCAGGTGAGACGGTTGATGGTCACTGGTCCAGTTTAAAAAAACAGTTGATTTTGCCTTCACTGATTTTTCTCGATCTTATGGTGCTGATATTGAGTCTTTTTTTGATCCTCTACTAATGTTCTTAGTTTGGTTTGAAAAGTTTTTTATAAATACACCCTGGCCATTAATTGTTCTTGGTATCCTAATACTTGCTTGGATAGGTTCTCGATCAATCCCTGTTGTTATAGGAACATTTTTAAGCTTTATGTTGATTGGCTACTTTGGGATGTGGGAAGACACTATGTCAACTTTGGCAATCATACTTGTAGCTACATTTTTGTGTATATCTATTGGTATTCCAATGGGCATAGCCATGGCAAGAAGCAATAAGATACAAGCACTTATAGTTCCAATTTTAGATGTAATGCAAACTATTCCTAGTTTTGTTTATTTGATACCAGTTGTAATGTTACTTGGTATCGGAAAAGTACCAGGTTTAATTGCTGTTTGTATTTATGCAATTCCACCAATAGTCCGTTTAACTAACTTAGGAATTCGATTGGTTGATAAAGATGTATTAGAGGCTGCAGATTCTTTTGGAGCAAATTACTGGCAAAAACTTTTCGGTGTTCAAATGCCACTTGCTTTACCAACAATATTTGCAGGAGTTAATCAAACGATAATGATGGCATTAGCTATGGTAGTTATTGCTTCAATGATAGGAGTTAAAGGACTCGGTCTTCCAGTTTTACGAGCCATTTCAAATCAATATCTTGCTTTAGGTCTTATGAATGGCTTAGCAATTGTAGTGCTCGCTATAATCTTTGACAGAGTAACTCAAAAGTTTGGCTTAAGAATGCAAAAATATAGAAATGACGGTAAGGATTAATTTGATGAGTAAAAACGATATATTAATCAAAGTTAATCAACTTTATAAAATTTTTGGTGATAATAGTAATGAGGCTCTTGATTTAGTAAAGGACGGGATGGGTAAAGATGAACTTCTTGAAAAGTGTAATTGTGTTCTTGGTCTAAATAATATTAACTTAGATATTAGTAAAGCTAAAATTCAAGTCGTAATGGGTTTGTCTGGATCAGGTAAATCAACTCTCATAAGACACCTTAATAGACTTATAGAACCGACAAGCGGAGAAATCCTTGTTAATGAACAAGATATATTGAGTTTATCACAAAAAGAACTTGTTCAATTTAGACAAAATAACATGTCTATGGTATTTCAAAAATTTGCTCTTTTCCCTCATAAAACTGTCTTACAAAATGTTGGTTATGGGCTAGCAATTCAAAATATTCCAGTTGATGAATGGGATACAAGAGCAAAAAAATGGATTAGTCGTGTTGGTTTAGATGGATATGAAACATACTATCCCGGTCAATTGTCTGGAGGAATGCAACAAAGAGTTGGTTTAGCTAGAGCATTAGCAACTGACGCTGAAATTCTTCTTATGGATGAAGCTTTTTCTGCTTTGGACCCTCTCATACGATCTGAAATGCAAAACATTCTTTTAGATCTTCAAAGTGAATTACATAAAACAATAATATTTATTACACATGACCTTGACGAAGCTCTTAAAATTGGTGATCGAATAGCTATTCTCAGAGATGGCAGCATGGTTCAGGATAGTGATCCTCAAAAAATTATTATGAAACCTGCAGATGATTATGTTTCTGATTTCATTAAGGACATTAACAGGGCAAGGGTGATACAAGCAAAATCAATAATGACACCCTCTAAATCAAAAAGCTCTGGAGCTACTGTTAAAGAGGATATGGTGTTGGAAGATATTCTTCAAATAATGTCAGACGCTCCTTCAAAACCGGTCACTATTGAAGACACTAAAGGGAACATTACTGGAAAAATAGAAATGGTTAACCTTATTGAAGGTATGAAAAGACCTGAATCACAAGGGACAAACATTACCGGGTAGTGTGACTAGATCTACCTATCTGAAACAAGTCAAATTCACTGCCATTAAAATTGTTAGGATTTAAGGCATTTCTCAGGTCAATTAATTTATTGCCTTTCATAACACCTAATAATTTACTTGGGGATAGACTTCTGAATTCATTCCATTCAGTCAATATTACTAATGCGTCACTATCTTTAAGACAATCCTCCAAATCTTTTGAAAATTCAATATCTTTAAGCAATTTTTTTGCTTGATCACAATACGTACAATTATCTTTACTCCATACAATGGCTTTCATTCTTTCTCCTAGTTAATGTTATACGTATATTTAATACGATTTGATGTGGTCAAATAAATTTTATGCTAACTCAGGTAACTCGTCATAGTCAAGTGATTCTGACATAACACCGATTACATAGTTAGTTGATTCATTTTCTTGTAGTGCAGTTTGCTTCTTGCTAGTATCACTATGCTTGTTAAACCAAGGAATAGGACTTGCTTTTGGAGCAGGTTCATTATATTTTATATTAATTGCTTTTAATGATTCTAATGCTGTATAGTCTACAAACTCTTTTAGAATGTTTGCATTGAGACCGATTACAGGACCTTTCTTAAACAAGTAATCTGCCCATTCTTTTTCTTCTCTAATTACATCCATATACATATCGTATACTTCTTTCTCACATTCTTTTGCCGCTTTAGCAAATCTTGGATCTTCTTTGACAACTTGTTTAATGATCCAGCCTGTCCAACCTTTGTGAAGTAATTCGTCTTGTAAGATTAATGAAATGATGTTGCCATTACCCATGAAGATTCTATTTTCTACCATTGCTAATGATGTAGCAAATGATACCATAAATCGTAATGCTTCTAAGGCATAACTTGCATGTAGAGCCATCCAAATTGCTTTGATATGTTTTTCTTCATCAATCTTTTTGCCCATTTCTTTTTGACAGTTGATTTCATGTAAACCATCATAGTAATCACACACTGAAGATGCCATGTCAGCAATTTCTTTTGTATCATGTATAGTATCAAAGATGTCTTTAGGTACATTGTAGATGTTTCTAATGATATGACTGTAAGAACGTGAGT
>CAJXAT010000124.1 GCA_913050055.1 uncultured Flammeovirgaceae bacterium
GCACCTGATGCAGCTTCGCGACCTATTTCGACTAATGCGAGTTTCTTTGCTGCCGACTCTTATCAAACAACAACCGATCTGTCTCTTTCTTCACCCGCTACGATTAATTTTGAAGTGGGGGATTTTGTTACAGCAACTACTCTTACTGTTGATGATAATGGCAATTCAACTCTCGCGTCTGGATATATTTCTGATGTTGCCAATACAAGTGGACTGGCTAAGGTTTCGTTAGTCGGGACAATAGGTAAGTTTGGAGTAGGAACAGATATCGAAAATAATGGTTCTTCTACTGTAAGCAAAGTTGGAAAAATTTCTAATGTGGTTGAAGCAGATTTGCCATTCGAGGACATTCCAAAATATACCAACGCTAGAGGTGTCCAGTTTCCATTAGTAAATTTTGCAGACTTTAGATCATATAGATCAAATGCAAGCCCAAGACTCGATGGCTACTTCGCGCCTATACCCACAGCAAATGGAATTGCTTTTGGTAGATCAAGTGATATGGCAAGTATTCAGACATCCCACAAGATTGAATACTATCTCCCGAGAGTAGATACGATAGCCGTTGACACTAATGGTGAATATTTTGTTAGTACAGGAGCACCATCAGTTTCGCCTTTGCCGAATGTTGAGAGATTGTCTGATAATCAGATGGCATTGTTTAATGTCCATGTTCCGGCATATACTTTCGATACCGTAAATGTTAGGCTTGAAGATAAAACTGTTGTTCGTCAAACAATGAAAGATCTTTCTAGACTTGCACAGAGAGTTAAAAATCTTGAATATTATGTTTCGTTAAATGCTCTGGAGAGAAGAACTGCTGATACTCTGGTTGCCGACAGTGATGGAAATACTAGATTTCAGAATGGAATCTTTGTTGATAACTTTGAGACTCTTGGTTTTGCTGATCTTCAAAGCGAAGGTGTTCACAACCCAACAACAGACACGTTTACTTTCCAAATTGGGGATAGCCAACTCAAGCCATCGTATGGGACTGTCGAAGAGTTTGATGGTCTTGATTGGAAACCGAGTGAAGTATCAAATGTAGAATCTTCATCTTGTCCACTTTCAACATATTGACTAAATTCTTCTCTCAATGCTTTTACGCCGTCTGGTGGGTCTAATGGGTCAAATCCAGCGTCTTTGGTTGGGTCATTAATAAACTTTCCGTCAGGACCAATTTCTTCTAATACTACACCTTTTGGTCCAACAATAGTAGCTACTTGACTTTCTTCCCTTGTATCTTGAATAGCGATACCTAATGGTAGTGGTTCAACTGGATATTTTACTACCTGACTTTCAATTGGTTTAGAATATGTTCCAATTTTAATTACATCAAGAGCTTCCTCTCGTAATTCTTCTATTATAATTTCATCTGGAGACTTGAATTTTTTAATTTCAATTGATTCTTTTATCTGTGCTAAAGCACCACCTTGTTCGTCTAATGGACTTTTCTTAATATCTACCTTTAATTCTCGGTCTCTCAATTCTGGTCGATTATCGAACCTAACAAACTTTGATAAGTCAGAAGTGGTTATTCCAGCAAATTCTTGCTCTACACCGGTATCTGGCAATTCAACCTGTATACTTAAATCTGGTGATATATCAACAATTTCTGTTCTCACATCCTCAACATCACCTAATGATATAACTGCACATTCTTCCTCTGAAGATGGATCTATTACTTTTAAGTCGTTAGGTTTTTTGGGAGAAACCCATTCTCCATTAATATAAAATTTTTTTTGATCTAGCATTTCGAGAAACTATCCTTTCTTTATGATTTTGCAAATAAATTTGTAAGTTCGTAAACTATTGTTGCAGCAGCTAATGAAGTAACTTCTGCATGATCATAAGCTGGTGAAACTTCAACTACATCTGCAGAAACAAGATTTAAACCTGATAGTCCTCTTAAAACATTAACCATTTCTCTTGTAGTCATTCCTGCAATTTCTGGAGTTCCTGTACCTGGAGCAAAAGCGGGATCAAGCACATCAATATCTATAGATAAATATAAAGGGTTATCCCCAACTCTTTTTTTAATTCTCTCAGCAATTTTGTCTGTTCCTTCTGTTTGAAACTCATCACAATGAATAATTTTAAAACCAAAACTTTCATCGTTTTTTATATCTTCCCTACTGTAAAGTGGGCCTCTAATACCGACATGCATAGATGCATCATCTAAAAATAACCCTTCTTCTCTTGCTCTTCTAAAAGGAGTGCCATGTGTATATGGTGCTCCAAAATATGTATCCCATGTATCTAAATGGGCATCAAAATGAACTAAAGAAACGGGACCTTTATTTTTTTTATTAATTGCTCTTAATAATGGGACTGCAATTGTATGGTCCCCTCCTAAACTAATAATCCCCCCAACTTTTTTTAATAAATCAGTTGCTCCTACTTCAATTTGTTTAATAGCTTCATCTATACTAAATGGGTTACATGAAATATCTCCTGCATCTGCAACTTGCTGTATTTTAAATGGTTCAACGTCATAATTTGGATGGTAGTTAGTTCTTAAATGTCTAGAAGCTTGTCTTATGCTTTGAGGACCAAATCTTGCACCAGGTCTATAACTAGTACCAGCATCAAATGGAATTCCAACTATTGCTACGTCACAACTTTCAACATCTCTTAATTCTGGTAATCTTGCAAAAGTTGAAGGACCAGCAAATCTTGGAACTTTAGTACCACTAACAGGTTGAATAGGATTTTTATTACGATCTTTTTTCATTTATAAATAAAATGTACTATATTCTTTTTAAATCGAATATCATCTAAATTACTATTATGAGGATTATAAAAGTCATATTTATACTACTTTTTTTTATAACTCCTGTAAAATCAAATACCATTTATAATCTGATTAAAATTCCAAATTTAGAAATTTATGAGTTGAAAACATCTAATAATTTAAAATATTTTTATGCTCAAAGACCATTTACTATTGGCATTCAAAATAATATCGAATGTACTAATTCAGATAAACAAACCTATGATAAGAAATACAAAATTATCTCAGATAATTTAAATAAATACTCAAAGAATTTTTTAAGAGAGATTAATCTTAAATACATTGTAATGTGTGAGAATTTATCAATATCAGGGATCTCTTGACTGACGGCAGGGAAGTAAATGACAAGGATGCCAAGGGAAAGGATGAGAAAGATCCTTTTTAGTTTAATGTTCATGGAGTATGCATTATTAAACCGCAAATTTAAAGGCTTTGGCATGAAATTCGAAGGTTTCATGATTTTTTCTTAGGCCAACCTGCATGAAGGCAGTCGCATAATAGCCTCTGATGCAGCAGCACGCAGCTTAAGCGCGATTACTTGTACCGCCAATAAATAAAATACCGCTTTTTCATAAACCCATGATTAATGCTATCCAAGCGGGCAATATCGAAGGGAAGTTCATTTTGATAGGTCTCAAGGAGGGAACCGAAGGTGTCCCATAGGGTGACTCGCTCACTGAGATTATGTCGTAAATAATGATCGTTTTGAATGTATTTTCTGTTTTTAATCTAAAAAGTGGAATCCTTTAAAGTGAGGATACCCATATCTTGGGTCCATTGGTTTTTGATGCGTTGTCTGAAATCCGCCACTAATAATCTTTCCTGCCGATTGAGGAGAAGCAATTGATCGATCAAACGACCCTGATCTAACTCCTCTATAATTTGCGTGGCTTCAGAGACCAATTTGAAATCTAAATCACCCTGTTCAAAAAGAGTAAAAAGCAGTTGAGGGTCATCAAAAGCAGTAATTTCAGCGTAAGTAGCCATGGGGATGGCGTGTTTAGGGTCATAGAGTGAATCCTCGGGGGCTAAAATAAATAGGGGATCTGGGTCCACATCCCAATGACGCAATTGCTGACGATAAATTTTTTTGATTTGCTCATTATGAATGAGGTATTGGTCGGTATATTGCTGTGCGGCATGGAGTTCTTGGACGATGACATTCAACAAGTCGGCATAGGTCATGCGGGTCTCATATTCTTCCCCTTTGCTTTCTACATAGAAAGAAAAGGTAATGACGATGAAAATACCTAGAAACTCTATAAAGTATTTCTTAATTCGATCAAATAAATCACCCCAAGTAAATGTTTTTCCCAGGGTAAAAAGCTTGACGTACCCATGTGTGGGTGGTTTGTTTTTCATAAAGTCTCACAATGAAGCTTCATTTTGATGAGTAAAGGAATTTAACCCCTCTGGTGCTGCCCAGAGGGGTTAAAAATTTATATTTAGGGTTTAGGAGTGGTCGCTCCCATCACTTGCATCACAGGTCGCATGGACCATTGAATGGGTTCTAATTTGTTTTGTGGTAAACAGCTTAGGGTAGCGCCCCCTGAGAGATGTTTCATTACGTTTTCCAAGTTGTCGTAGGCATCGTAAGTCATCATGCTCGCATAATCCGTGCCTTGGGGGGTTACTTTCAATCCCAACCCCCATCCGACCATGCCTGAGGCGACCATGTTCTTTTTAAAATGGGGGATTATGATATTTTTGGTTTGTTCCAAAATTAAGTTCAAATTTTCGGGAGAAGCGAAATTAAAGATGACGTATTGGGCCGGCGCAATGGCTGCGATCTCTTGATTCATGGCATAATAATAATGCCGATCCGTTTTCAAATCAGAAAAGCCCTCGTACAAGATGCTCGTTTCGACACCTACCGCATTTTCAATGTCTTTGTAGACATTGACCCATAGATAGTTGTAGTCGTCAGCACCTGGATTAAAAGCTTTCATTAAGGCCCAAAACTCTAAATTTCCATTGTTTACCGCATGATGAGCTATTTTTTTTTGAATAGTTGAGGTCTATGTTTTCAAAATGATTGATCTGAGCAGCCTGTACTTTTACAGGATCCAGGGCCACAATTTGAGCAAGTAAAGTTTGGGTAATTATCAAGCTCACGAGATAGATGCGTTTTTTTGATTGATTTATTTGATGGGTTAAAGATTTAATTAAAATTAGAGCTCATTGTTTTCATGTTAAATAGTAATGGTTATGAAGATGTTATCCTTGATAAATGAATGGGTTGGCAATATTTATTGGGAGCACGGTTCGAAATCAAAGATTAATAGTTTGAAATTTCAATAAGCGGAAAATAATTATTACATTTATGTAATAATTAATAAAGCAATGCAATACGACTGGTTTCAAGTAAATTTTTTGGGTTGTTTTTTGAATTTGAATCTGGAATTCAAAATAACGTTGAACCGCAAGCAATACGGTCTTTCCGAACCTTCAGTGACGCCGAGGGTCCTGCATCACTGGCATCAAACAGGCGTGATCACGGATCGCCGAGCCAAAGGGAAGGGTTGGAGTAAGTTCAGTTTTACCGAATTGGTTTGGATCAAGCTCATCATCCGGTTACGAGAATTTGGTCTGAGCCTTGACAAAATAAAAATAGGGAAGGAGGATTTAAGCAAGTATGCTGCAGAGGATGTGGGGTCTACTTTTCCCTTGCTTGATTTTTATCTACTTTATGTCCGATCCTATAAGCACCCGGTCAATCTAAGGGTATTTGAAGATGGGCATCTGCGCATAGGTCGAGAGACCGAATTATTTGCCCAAAATAATTATGATCAAAAAGCAAAAGATTTTATCCATATCAATTTCAATGCATTGGTCAAGAGCGTACTTCAAAACGAGGGGGCAACTTATTTATTGGATCCACGCACAGAGGTTCAACAACAATTGCAGCGGGCCTTGGCTTCAAACACGATACAAACCAAAAGGATCGTATTTGAGGGTCACGATCAAGTAATCAACCGGGCATTTTTAAATGGATGAGGTTTTGAATGAATGTGATATGTGAATACTGCTTTCACGAGCTCCCAACTACAACATTAATAACAAACCTTCCAGATCCAAAGGTCGCGATGACATTTCAAAGTCACCATTGGGCTTCTTGGGCCATTCTTTTTTGGGGCGATCCCAACACAATTCCATGCTGTTTCCGTCTGGATCTTCCAAATAAATGATTTCTGAAACTCCAAGGTCGAGCGCATCAACAAGCGGGTAGGCGGCTGTTTTGAGGTTAAGGTAAACGGTAGCTAAATCTTTTTGGGTTGGATATTGGATGAGGGAATGAAAAATAGCGGTACCCTGAGCTTCAGATTGAGGTAAATGCTGAGCAAACCAAGTATCCAAAGCCAATAAATAATGATGACTTCCGGCTGAAAGGTAGGCCGCGGTATGGTCTTCGTAGGAGAGGGTGACTTTAAATCCCAAGAGCTCAATATAAAAATCCATCGCACGGGTCAGTTCAGTCACTTTTAGATGCACATATTTGCTTTGATTGTCACTAGAAATTTGGTATGCATTCATAATAATTAACGGATTTATACCCGACAAAATAAATTATTAAAGTAAATTAAAGTTATAATATAATTTTTTCATTTTAAAACCCCTTAATATGAGTACCTCTGCATCTCGAAGATCTTTTTTTAAGCAAACTGCGGTATTGTCTGCGGCGGGAATGATCTTACCTGCTTGTGAATCTACGCCCCCAAAACAAGCTCAGATTCCGGACCGCTTAAGGATATTATTTCAAGGAGATTCTATTACCGATGCAAACAGGGATCGATCAAGTATTCAATCCAATGATTTTCTAAAAGGTATGGGCAATGGCTATGCCCTCTTGGCGGCATCAAATTTGTTGATGGATTACCCGACCACAGATTGGCATACCTACAATCGTGGGGTCAGTGGAGATAAGGTTTTTCAACTCTCAGATCGTTGGGAAGCAGATTGTTTAATTCTCCAACCTGATGTGTGTAGTATACATATTGGGGTCAATGATTTTTGGCATACCTTGACCCATAGTTACGAGGGGACGGTGGAGACTTATGAAAAAGACTTTTTGAAATTACTGGAAAGAACC
>CAJXAT010000125.1 GCA_913050055.1 uncultured Flammeovirgaceae bacterium
GATCCTCATCAGTGGTGATCTTAATGTTTTGGTAAAACCCTTCGATCAAATAAACCTCATGGCCCTTAGAAGCCACTACTGAAGCATCATCTGTGAAACGGGTATCATTAGCCGTTTCATAGGATTTTTTTAATAGATCTATATCAAATGTTTGAGGTGTTTGAATCAGATAATAATTTGATCTGTCTCTAGATACCGTATTCCCACCAGATTTTTCTCTGATAGAATCCTTTAGTGCCACCGACGCAACGGCTGATTTATGGATGGCTGCAGCCTTATAACCGGCACTGATTAATTGAGCATTTACGCAAGGTCGCGCTGCATCATGGATAGCCACAATCCCTGGACCTTCTACCGGTTTTAACCCGTTCTTCACTGATTGGAAACGAGTCTCCCCGCCGTTGACTATTTGAATGGATTGTTTGGGTAACCATTGCTCTTTAATGCTTGCCCAACGTTCGAAGTGATTTTTAGCAATTACCAAAATCAAAACATCTACCTCTGCCCTTAAAAATGATTCTATGGTATAAACTAGGACGGGTTTTCCTGATATTTCAATAAATTGTTTGGGCACCTCATTGTTCATGCGCGTACCCTGTCCTCCTGCTACTATAACGGCAAAACGACGGCCTACCGGCATATCATATAATCAACATGGCATCGCCATAGGTGAAAAATCGATATTTTTCCTTGATTGCTAATTGGTAAGCTTCCATGATCAAATCATATCCTCCGAAAGCTGAAGCCATCATGAGCAAGGTCGATTCGGGTAAATGGAAATTGGTCACCAACGCATTGCATATTTTAAAATCATAAGGTGGAAAGATGAATTTATCTGTCCAGCCCGTACTTTCTTTCAACCGTTCACTTGCCGAAACAGAAGACTCTATCGATCGCATAACGGTCGTACCAATCGCACAAACTCTTTTCTTGGCATCCAATGCCTCATTGACTCGTTGTGCTGTTTTATCTAATACTTCGTAATTTTCACTGTCCATTTTATGCTTGGTCAGGTCTTCTACATCTACAGGCCTGAACGTACCTAAACCTACATGCAATGTGATGGTTTCGATATCTACACCCACAATCTCGAGTCTTTTAAGCAACTGCTTCGTAAAATGCAACCCAGCAGTCGGTGCCGCCACAGCACCTATTTTATCAGCATAAATAGTTTGAAAACGCTCTTTATCTGAAGCCTCTGCTATCCTATTCAGCATCTTCGGCAGTGGTGTTTCTCCCAAATTATCAATCAATTTATAGAAGTCATGCTGTTCGCCATCATATAGAAATCTGATCGTTCTACCTCTTGATGTAGTATTGTCAATGACTTCAGCCACCAGCTCGCCATCACCGAAATATAACTTATTTCCTACCCTTATTTTTCGTGCGGGATCTACCAATACATCCCATAGATGCATTTCCTTATTCAGCTCTCTGAGTAAAAAAACTTCTATTTTAGCACCCGTCTTTTCCTTATTCCCGTATAATCTGGCAGGAAACACTTTGGTATCATTAAGTACCATGACGTCGTCTTCATTAAAATAACTGACGAGGTCTTTAAAAGTCTTATGCTCAAACTTTCCTGTATCCTTGTAAATCACCATCAAACGTGATTCATCCCTATTTTCCATAGGATGTGAGGCAATGATGCTTGATGGGATATCGAATTTGAATGCTGATAGCTTCATGAAAAAAAATTAAAGGATGACAAAATTTTAAGCAATAAGTGTGCAAAATTAAACAAATGTTTTTTATTAAATTTAAATTTTTCGTTTCCAGCCAATTATCTTACTCATTGATATGAAAATAATAACAAAACTTATCCTTGAAAGCTTTCGATTTGCATGGAACGCATTAAAAATGAATATGCTGCGTACCATACTATCATTATTGGGGGTAACTATCGGCATTTTTTCCATTATTTCTGTGTTCACGCTCGTTGATTCTTTAGAGCGCAGTCTGAAGGAAAGTTTTAATTTTTTAGGTGCCAACACGATAATTGTACAAAAGTGGCCTTGGGGATTAGGGGGGGACGAGCCTTATCCCTGGTGGAAATATTTAAAACGTCCACATCCCACATGGGAAGAATACGAGTTTTTAGTAGAAAATGTCCAAAATGCAGCAAGTTTATGCATCATGGCCAATAAGGGAGATATTGTGGTTAAATTCGAAAATAATAGCAGCAATGAGGTAACCCTCATGGGTGTTTCCAATTCCTATAAAGACGTTTACGAAGTAACTATCGAAGAAGGTCGATATTTCACTGCACAGGAATCCATCGGAGGCAGATCGGTAGCTATCATAGGTCATAGAATTGCTCAAGATTTGTTCGCAGAGCTCAATCCCATTGGCAAAACTTTAAAAATTAAAGGAATCTCTTATTATGTAATTGGTAAATTAAAAGAAGAGGGAGAAGGATTTCTTGAAATGGAGTCCAAAGATGATCAGATCATAACTCCTTATCATTCCTTCACCAAGCTCTATTATATCGGTAAAGGCAAAGGGGGTCTAGAGCCCTACATTACCCTAAAAGGATATGACTCAGATTTAGGACTTATTGAACTCGAATCTGAAGTAAAAGGTCTGATTAGGTCTAAAAGAGGATTAAAACCTAGAGAAGAAGAAAATTTCGCTATAAACCATCCCGATGCAATTGCTGAATTTATCGGTACGACATTCGATATCATAGGTATTTCGGGATGGGTCATTGGCTCATTCTCCATTCTTGTGGGAGGATTTGGAATCGCAAATATTATGTTTGTTTCTGTTCGGGAACGTACCAACATTATAGGTATCCAAAAATCACTCGGAGCCAAAAATTATTTCATAATGTTTCAATTTTTATTTGAATCCGTATTTCTTTCGTTGATCGGCGGAGCGCTCGGTATATTTCTTGTTTATTTATTGAGCTTCGCCAATTTGGGGACCTTAGAACTTAGACTCAGCCTAAACAATGTGTTCCTTGGATTAGGCGTTTCCGTCGTCATCGGTGTCGTATCTGGAATTGTTCCGGCGGCTCTAGCCGCAAGAATGGATCCAGTAATGGCCATTAGAACCCAATAGATTTTGCTACAATTAATCCCAAAAATAAGTTTTGATAAAGATTATATGTGATATCAACCATGAATCTTTTCCTTTATTAAACGCTCCAGATCATCCATAAGCTCTACATTATCCTCAAGAAGTAACTTAACCGCATCTCTTCCCTGTCCCAACTTATTCCCATCATAGGAAAACCATGAGCCCGATTTCTGAATAATTTCTAATTCAACACCCAAATCCAGAATTTCTCCAGATTTACTGATACCCTTACCGTACATAATATCAAATTCTATGACTTTAAAAGGTGGGGCAATTTTATTTTTAACCACCTTCACCTTGGTTCGGTTCCCCAATATATTATCAGCACTTTCTTTAATTTGACCTATTCGACGAATGTCTAACCTTACCGATGCATAAAATTTAAGTGCATTTCCTCCGGTGGTCGTCTCTGGATTACCAAACATGATACCTATTTTCTCTCGAAGCTGATTAATGAAAATACATGCACAGCCAGACTTACTGATGGCTCCCGTTAATTTTCTTAATGCCTGAGACATCAATCTCGCTTGCAGTCCCATTTTACTATCTCCCATCTCTCCTTCAAGCTCAGCCCTTGGCACCAAGGCCGCCACAGAATCTATCACAATAATATCAATAGCACCAGACCTGATCAGATGTTCGGTAATTTCTAATGCCTGCTCTCCACTGTCTGGCTGAGATATGAGTAAATTTTCAGTATCAATCCCTAATTTTTCAGCATAACTCTTATCGAAGGCATGCTCAGCATCAATAAAAGCTGCCAAGCCCCCTTGCTTTTGTGCCTCCGCAATGCAATGCATGGATAAAGTAGTTTTTCCCGAGGACTCAGGACCATAAACTTCTATCACCCGTCCTTTTGGAATACCCCCTACTCCCAAGGCAAGGTCTAGTCCAATGGAACCCGTCGAAATAACCGGTACATCCATCACTTTTTCATCGCTCATTTTCATGATGGTCCCTTTACCATAGGTTTTTTCGAGCTTATCGATAGTAAGCTGAAGCGCCTTGTTTTTTTGTTCTTTTTCTTGCATTATCTTCTAAAATTATTGTTTTACTAAAAATATTAGCTAAAATAGAAAATTATTAAGAAATTCAATACTTTTAGCTAAATATTTTAGTTTTTTGTTCCCCCAAATCCTAAAATTAGCTTTTTGATCTTTAAATTCTGAACCATAAAAGTAGTTCCTTCCCATTACAGAATTAAAGTTACTTCTCAATTATTTTGCCTTAAAAATTAATATTTCAATATACTTGACCTTATTTTTGATCAGCTGCTACTCATTTTCAAACATTATAAAGGTAATACTGGCTGAGTAAAATTTGGCAGGAATACTGGGTATTCCGATAATAGTCATGCTTGAAAAGATCGAAAATAAATCTTTACAGCTTCCTATTTTATAGGTTTTACTTATAGAGAGTAACCCACCATAAGTTAAAGAAATCCCCGTTAAAAGAGATTAATTACGAAAATAGATTTGAATGGAGTTTTATTATTTCGAAAGCCTCTGGCTGGTCTTATCAGTTATTTATAGCAAATACGTTACCCTATCTCGATCGAACTCCAGCTGAACCCACTTAAAAAGTATCTATAATTAACCTGATGAAAATCAAAAAAAATCTTACTCATACCCCTATTATTCATCCTTTTCTCAGGGTTTTTATCTTACCAAAAAGTCATCCTTTATGGTGCGCTCCAAGCAAAGGACAAATATTAATTCTTTTTAAAGCGCGGCCCATTGCCACCTATCTAGTTGATGCCGATTATCCTGATTCGCTAAAACTACGCATACAGCAAATACAACAAATCAAGGCGTACAGCGAGAAAATTGGATTGAAGCCAACAAACAATTATACGTCCCTTTATTACCAAAAAACGAAGCCTCTTTATGGAATTTATCCGCATGCCACCCTTACAAATTTGAAAATAAAACCTGGTATTTCCCTTTTTTAGGAAGTTTTGGATACAAAGGCTTTTTCGACCTCAGCCAATCCCAAATAGAACGTGAATACCTTGAAAAAAAGGGTTTCGATGCGCGAATTAGAAGTGTCAATGCTTGGTCAACGCTGGGTTGGTTTAAGAACTCCATCTTGTCCAATATGCTAAACAAAACAGAAGCCCAAATAGCAGAAACCTTGTTTCACAAATTGATGCATAATACTTTGTTTCTAAAAAATCAATTGCAATTTAATGAAAATTTGGCTTCCTTTTTCGGTAAAAAAGCAAGCATATATTATCTCAATTTCTTTCATGGGCACATGCAGAGCAAATGTCTGATTATTTATCTGACCTTAAAGATTCAGAAAAATTTAGGCAAAACATATTGAGAGGTAAACAAATTTTAGACGTTCTATACCAAAGTTTTGGTGCTTCGGATGACCTCAATTTTATAGCCGCTAAAAAAAGCAAACCATCCGTGACATTGTAAATCATCTGGATACCATTCAGTTCAGGGATATTAATTATTATAGAATTTTCGATGAATCATTAACCAATAACACTTATTTCATGTCCTACACCCGTTATTACGCTGACGAGCAAGAGCTTGATTCTATATTTGACTATTATGAGAAAGATTTAAAAACATTTATACCCCATTTTGAATAGTCATTAAATATTAACAAATTGTGGAGCATTTCATATTAATTTAATTTTCAAATAATATGACCCTTGTGATTTTTATTTAGACTTGTGCCTATTTTATGATAATTAAAGACCCATTTAAATTATTCAAATGAACTTAAATAAGTATAAAATATTGGTCGTAGATGACGATCCTGATATTGTCGAATTACTAAATTACAATCTATCTTCCGAGGGATACAAAGTCAAAAGTGCATCCAACGGTATTCAAGCCTTATCTTTAGTAAAGGAGTTTATTCCTGATCTGACTATCTTAGACATCATGATGCCCAATATGGATGGTGTCGAAACTTGTCGCCAAATCCGTTCCATTCCTGAATTGGCAAATAAGTTTATCATCTTTCTTACCGCAAGGTCTGAAGAATACTCAGAGATCGCAGCGTTCGAAATGGGAGCCGATGATTACATTACAAAACCCATCAAACCCCGCGCGCTCATCAGTAGAATTAATGCCTTGTTCAGAAGAGAGGTCAAAAAAACCCCGAGGAGCTCTAAAATTAGTATTGGCAATTTAGAGATTGACCGCTTTTCTTACAACATCAAACTCGACAACAAAAAAATTATCTTACCAAAAAAAGAATTTGAATTGCTGTTTTTTTTAGCAAAAAATCCGGATCAAGTTTTTGGTAGAGATGATTTATTAAAAAATATTTGGGGATCAGATGTATACGTTTTAGCCCGAACCGTGGATGTCCATATCAGAAAGGTCAGAGAAAAAATTGGTGACGGTTTCATCACAACTATTAAAGGAGTTGGCTATAAGTTTTCGGGTGGTTAAATTAATGTTATGACACTCAACTCAAAGGGTCTTGCACTTATTCTCGCGATGATAATAGCCGTTATTACCACCGCTGGCCTTTATTTGACTCCAAACGTCCCTGATCAAGCTATTTTTTTAACTTTTATTTTATCTTTTACTT
>CAJXAT010000126.1 GCA_913050055.1 uncultured Flammeovirgaceae bacterium
TGGTTGAAGAACTGCTCTGTACTGTAAGAGCTTTCATTCGTTGGAGCATCTGGCTTATCTCACCCAAAGCCGTATCAGCGATTTGTAACAAATTATGACTTTGTTGTATCGAGCGACTTCCCTGGCTCAAGACTCGCATTTCTGCCTGCAGTCCATCCGCTGATCCTACACTTGCGGCGTCATCGCTTGATCTATTTACTCTCTGACCAGAAGAAATTTGTTCCATTTGTCGCGCAACTTTGTCAAAATGCACGTTGAGATTTAAATGCATATTCTTTAAATGAGCGCTATTTTGAAGCCGTAATGTCATAAACCCCTCATCACATCGTTAATGGCATTTGATTGGAGCGTAGAACGGGTCTTAATCCTTTTGGTAATATCATCGTTCTCGCAATGAAAGAACTGGAAGATTCAGGATTTATCGCTCGAGGAGATCATGACTTTATCCTAATCAAAGGGACACACAAAAAGCGAGCGCATGGAAAGCTAAAAGTAAGTGATAAGGCTAAGAATTATTACAGGGTTGGAGTGCTTAAATTTGGCATGCATACAGCCGTTTTAAAGGAAATTAATAGTACTTGTGAGTGTTTCCTCTAAAGAGGTGATATTGGAGGAGTTTAAGGCTTATTTTGAAGTATTAGGAAGGGAAGTATTTCATGAATAGATGAGGTGAGGGTAACTTCTTGATTTGTGAAACAACTATCTTATTAAGGTGTATCAGATGCTTTTTTAACATTATTTAAGAAGCTATTTTAACATTCTTTATGAGAATTTAAAGTAGAAAAAGATTCATCCTTATCAATTCTGAATTTTCATATAAGTGTTTGGTTTTTACAGGTGGTTATAAAGGGCATGATAAGCAGGTTTCTCTCTTTCTGTTTTGATTGCCCTTTTTTTAAGGCACACAAGCCTCACACTCAGGGCCATCTATGGAGCAGCTCCCTCTTTCAAGGACTTCTCACGATAACCTAATTATTTCGTAATTACTCCCCAAAAAGTAAATCCATACATAATTAATATATTTATATATGCAGCTGGTGAGGCACTTGGTAGAAGTACAAGAATTGTTACCACACCACACCACACCACATGATAGATAATAAATATACTTTTTGCCCTTTTACGCAAAGAACTTCCTATTTCAAGTGTTTTTAAAAATTCGGGGATTAAGAAAATTTCATAGCAGGCAAATGTCAATGTTCCAGCTCCTGCAAAAAGAAGACCTGTAAAAGCAAATCCATCGAGCATAAGACTTGGATGCTGTGCTTTAATGGAAATTAATGGAAGGTGATCCCATAAGCTTCTAAAAAGAAACTTAATGCAAATGCCATGGCAGCAATTCCATGACTTTTAACCGCTGTAGGTAATAATTGAAAATTCATACAATTAACTTTTCTAAATG
Organism: uncultured Flammeovirgaceae bacterium; assembly: GCA_913050055.1. Classification (GTDB taxonomy): domain Bacteria; phylum Bacteroidota; class Bacteroidia; order Cytophagales; family Cyclobacteriaceae; genus UBA4465. Next base: position 1,403 of record CAJXAT010000126.1, read on the forward strand.
AATACCTTTCATCCTCTGTAAAAGAAATAATAATTCTCAAAAAGGCAAATAAAAAAGAGAACTTTAATTAATTTCTAACTTCTTCAAACCTCACACTCAGGATCATCAATAGAGCAACTCCCCTTTCAACTTCATATCGGCAAACACATACGCAGTTGAATCTACTGATACGCAACTACGGAGAATTCATAAATTTTCTTCTTATACAGCCTCTTGACTGGTGCGTAACTTAAATTCATTACACAAAATTAATTTGGACTCAAGTAATACCTGCGGATGAGAATAATTCACTAAGGGTGGAGATGTGTTTTCAATAGAGCAGAATCAATTATTAAAGCGCTATTTACAATATTAAATTTATTGAAGAAAATAATGTAGATAACTTGCTTTTTAATTTTCAGTATTTAGATTACCCATGTTTTTTTTAATTACGACGTTACACATGAATTAAATGAAATTAATCGTCTTAATAATCACCCTTAATTTCCATCAAACGCTCCAACTCATGAAAAGAGATGCCAAAGGTATCTTTAAGTGTCGTAATTTGTTCTTTAATAATGGGATCGGGGAGTACTATTTCTTTTGTTTTCACCGCAGCAATTAAAATATTTTTGGGCGTGTGATCGGTCGCTATAAATTCAAAAACTTTTGTTTTGTAACCATAGGACTCCAATATAAGCGCTCGAATGGCATCCGTCAATATTTCGGCTTGCCGCGCTTCCATGATTCCAAATTTAGTCAGCGCAGCCAAAGATCCTTGATTTTTCATGCTATTACGGATTTGTTTGTGGCAGCAGGGTGCGGCAAGGATGACTTTTGCCTGATCCTTAATCCCTCTCGCAATAGCGTCATCCGTTGCGATATCACAGGCATGGAGGGCAATCAGCACATCTATTTTCGGAAGGACGACATCTTTGATCGTACCCTGCTCAAAACTTAAATGATCAAATTTTGCTTTTCCAACGATAGCATTACATTTTTCAACAAGTTCTGATCTCAATTCAATACCCAATACCTTAGGTTTTTTTTTTAACTTAGTGTGCAGATAATCATACAATGTAAAAGTCAAATATCCTTTACCTGCTCCCATATCTACCACAGTAAAGGATTCAGGAAGATGGACTGAACTTAAGATTACCTCTATCGTTTCTATGTATTTATTAATCTGACGGTACTTGTCCTGCTTGTCTTTTTTAACAACACCATCCATTGTTGTTATTCCTAGCTGCTCTAGATAAATATTACCAATGGGATCTAAAATGCGCTTTTTTACATGATCATGGGCCACATCAACTATATGTAAAGTGGCTGGTTTACTTTTTAATTTGAATTTTCCACTCCGATAATAAAGTAAGTGCCAATCTTTTTCTAGCGTAAATAAATCAGCTTGATAAAAATCTTCCTTGAGCAAATTTGAAATTTGAAGGACACTTTCTTCCAAAGTGAAATTTTTGGTCACATCATTGTGTATGTTACTAGTCACCATAGATAATCGCAATTCACCTTTGAGCTGAACGGGTTTGATTGTCACCATTTTAATCACCGTAGTTTTTAACCTTTTTTTAGAAAGGATCAGCTTGACCAGATTATTTTGGCTGAAACTATGTTTGAAATGATCAATAAATGGGTGTTCTTTTTTCATGATTTTTTTCGCTATTGGCTGTGAATGCGTATGTATTGGGTCAGACTCCTTCTATGTTCTGATCAAACCCTCCTGAGCCAATGAAGTAATTAATTTACCCGATTGATCATAAATACTCCCCCGGGTCAATCCTCGAGAATTTCCTGTCTTAGGACTGTCCATCAAATACAGCATCCAAGAGGAACCGTGAAAGGGCTCATGGAACCACATACTGTGGTCTAAACTAGCGGCCTGTTTTACCCCTTTCAACCAAGAAATACCATGAGGTCTCAAAGCGGTCGAAAGCAGCATATAATCAGATAAGCAAGCCAAACTCGCCTGACGAAAAGTCAAAGTCTTCGATGATATATTTTCCAATATTCTAAACCAAATACCTAATTTGGGCGATGCCTTTATGGGATGTAAGGGATCAAATACTTCGACGGGCCTGATTTCAATCGGCCACTTCGTTTGTGCCCAGCTTTTCAAACGCTCTTTCAAAACACCCTCTGCCCTTTCAGCAGCTTCAGAGTTGATCTGTTTAAGATTTAACAAACCCTCGGGCCCTTTGACCGGTTCATGATCCAATTGATGAGAGATACCAGGCTCTTTTATTTGAAACGAAGCAGACATATTAAATATAGCTTTCCCGTGCTGAATGGCAACAATACGTCGGGTTGAAAAACTCTTTCCTTCTCGAATGGGATCTATTTGATAGATGATCGGTGCATAGGGATCCCCGGGAAGAATGAAATAGGCATGCATAGAATGTATCATCCGATTGCTCGGTACTGTTTGTGCAGCTGAATAAACAGCTTGCCCCATCACTAAGCCCCCATAAAGTTGTGGAGCGCCTATATCAACTGTTTGACCTCGATATATCTGAACCTCAAGGGCTTCTGTCTTTAACAATTCAAAATTTAATTCCATTAAATAAATTTATACAACATGAGCAAAATGATTCAAATACCAAGAGGAGTACTGTCCTATTTTTACAAAAATAAGGTAAATTTAACCAATGAGGTACCCAAACCTTATGGCCCTTCTAATAAATCTTTTATCAAATATTGAATTACAGATGAAAAAAGAGTTTTCTCAAGACAATCTTCTTAAAAACATGCCTCCAGAGAAGCAAAATTCTCTATCATTAAAATTTATTGAATTTTGACCGTTACTTATTGACTTTGGTTTTGAATCGATCAAACTTTGATGGAACTTTTGTTTTTGGAAAATAATTATTTTGGAAATTAACGTCTGCTGTTTGATCCAAGGGATCTAAGATAATTTGAGAAACCACTTTTTCTTTTATAAATACTTTACTCACATTCAGTTCATTAATTCTCCATATTTCTGCCGGAATCTGCTCTATTTCACTCGTCCCATCCTCATAGATCCATTTGATAATGATCGGACTTATCAATCCTCCATCGTTTTGAAAAAATAACTCATAAGCATTCTTTCCAATAAATTTATCCATCACTGCATCTTGATTGACTGGATGAAAATAATCATCTATCAATCCTTTCTTATCTTTAAAAACATACCAAGGCTGAGGGACAGATTGAAAATCTGTTAATTTTGTACCATCTACATAAGTAGACTTATATTTGCTTTGAAATTTAGAAACAGGTTCACTGAGCACATACCAACTCACGCCTTGTAGGTTGATATCAACGTGATCTGTCGTATAGAACCAACCCCTCCAAAACCAATCAAGATCTATGGCTGAAGCATCTTCCATAGTTCTAAAAAAATCAGCTGGTTTCGGATGTTTAAACGCCCATCTCCGCGCATATTCTTTAAAAGAATAATCAAATAATTCAGGGCCCATGATCGTTTCCCTTAATAAAAACAACGCAGCACTTGGTTTACTGTATGCATTATCACCAAAAAATAAAATATTTTCAGAATTGGTCATAATGGGTCTCATGAAATCTTTTTCCCCGCTCATGAAATCTTTTATGGTTTCGGGTGTACCTACTTGGATGGGCATCTCAGGATACCGTTCCATGGAGGTTTTCGTTTCTAAAAAAGTATTCAATCCTTCATCCATCCAAGACCATTGTCTCTCATCAGAATTGATGATCATCGGAAAAAAATTATGACCAACCTCATGTATAATAACACTGATCATACTCCATTTAGTCATTGCAGAATAGTTACCCTTCTTATCGGGCCGTCCATAATTGAAGCAAATCATAGGATATTCCATCCCAATAGCTGCTGTATGGACACTGATGGCTACCGGATAAGGATACTCAATGGTCATTTCACTATAAGTCTTTAAGGTATTGACCACGGCCTTGGTCGATTCCTGTTCCCACAGCGGATTGCCTTCTTTGGGGTACAAAGACATGGCGATCGTAGTTTTTTGATTCAATTGTACGGCCTGTGCATCCCAAATGAATTTACGTGAAGATACCCAAGCAAAATCGCGTACGTTATCAGCCTTATAATGCCAAGTTTTGGTTTGATCGGACCTTGAGCCTTCGTTCAAAACGGCCTCTTCCTCCGAAATAATTACTACAGGCGCATCAAAACTTGCCCTTGCACTTTGTAATCTTTCAAGTTGTATTGAATTGAGTACCTGCGATTCATTTTCCAATGAACCGGTGGCCGCAATTACATGGTCGGCCGGAGCCGTAATTTTTACATCGAAATTTCCAAAATTCAATGTGAACTCTCCCTGACCTAAAAATTGCTTATTTTGCCAACCATTAAAGTCGTCAAAAACAGCCATTCTAGGATAAAATTGAGCAATCGTGTAAAGATAATTGTCATCCTTAGGAAAATATTCATAACCCGAGCGCTCATCATCATCTCTTCTATTTCCAATCAAATATTTCCAATCTATTTGGAACTTCAATACCGAACCCGGTTTCAAAGGTTCAGCTAAATCTATACGCATCATGGTTTTTACTCTGTGAAAACTGAGTTCATTTCCCTCTATGTCCTCAATAGATATGATGCGAAAACCTCCATCAAAATCAGCATCAAAAGATAAATGAGATAACCGCTTGGCATCAACCGAATATCCAGCATAGAATCTTTCATTAATTTTATATTTATCGGAATCTTTAGCTCTAATATTCTGATCTAGTTGAATCCAAAGAAAATTCAAGGTACTGGGTGAATTATTATAATAAGTGATGATTTCATTTCCAGTAATGGATTGATCTTCATCATTGAGTATGACCGCTATCTCGTAATCGGCACGCTGCTGCCAATAAGCAGGTCCAGGTGCTCCGGCTCCTGTCCTATAACTGTTGGGTGTAGGTAGTTTCCCGTCTATTTGTTCAAATTTTTCATCAAAAAGATGTTGCCCTATGAGACCCTTAATTGAAAAAAGCATGGCAAAAAAAATCCAAAATAGGGTTTTTAACCGAAGTCCCGTTCTTTTCGAAAAAACTAAATTCACTGTCT
>CAJXAT010000127.1 GCA_913050055.1 uncultured Flammeovirgaceae bacterium
CGTGTAACTTTATATGAAATTGAAGATATAAATTTTAATTCTCAAGAGATATCAAATAATCAAATTATTGAAGAGAGTATTACCTGGAACAAAGGCCCTGAATTATTTACATTTGATGAGATGCCCCAACAAGTTGTTAAAATAAAAAGAGAAGATATTCTAATTGTTAAAATTGAACAAAAATTTTATGCCTTAAATGATAAGTGTCCTCATGCATACCTAAGTTTACTTGGTAGTGATATTGATATTAAAAATGAAACTATTGCATGTCGTTGGCATAAAAGTTCATTTTGTTATAAGACTGGTGAAGTAAAAGAGTGGATGAAAATAAGTAATTTTCAAAAAATGCTTGGTAAGATGGGACTCAATGCGGAGGCTCAAGAGATAGCACATATGGAACAAATTCCAGTTGATGTTTATAAAACTAAAATCGAAAATGGATTTGTTTGGGTTGGCATCAATACTTAATAATTTAGGCTAGGAGTTAATAATGAACGAAAAAAATAACAATTGGATAAAAATAGCTGAAGAGGAAACTGCTTTTGAAATTGCTATGCGAGATAATTCGCAATCGGGAGATATGCCATCCATGACTCCCATTGAAGAAGTCACCCTTCAACAAGGAAGAAGCCCTTTCCTTTCCGTAGTTCAACAAGATGAATACGATGGCGGAGTTCAATTCAATGCAGAAAATATGCTTGAAACTCACGCTTATGCTATTTTGAAATCGCTTTTATTCGTAGGTGTGGGCGTTTGGATAGGCAAGAATTGGTTTTAGATAGCGGGAACGATAATCTATCATCATGCTTACTCCTTTTACCCACGATTGGCGACCCGGTGACAGGGTTGTATCAATTGCGGTGCGAGAATCAGTAGCCGATACAGGCTTAGGCACAATTCAACGAGTTCTGCTTGAAAGAGCGATTGTCCTATGGGATGATGGCGAGCAATCGGAAGAACGGTTGAAAGATTTAATCATCGCAGGTTTCAATGAGTCCAAAATTGTCAAAAAGGCAGATAGTATTTTCGGTCATCGAGGGCAGAAAGAGTGGTGGACAGGTCACAGTAATTTAGAAGAGGATATTTCCTCCGAATTAGCCATGAGCCCCAGTACCTTATTGAGAAAAATAAAATCCATCACTGGTGAGCCCAGCGATGGATTTATCAGAAAAATTAGACTTAAACGTGCTGCACAGCTTCTCCAGAAAAGCCAATTATTAATCACAGAGATATGCTATAGCGTTGGCTTTTCAAGTCAAAAACATTTTAGCACTGCATTTAAAAAGCAATTTGATCTATCGCCATCCGAATACAAAAAGAAATACAGTGAGCATAAAATTTCAAAAATATTATAATCGAGACTACTTTTAAACTCAGCACCCGAAATTTTAAGATCATCAACGTTAAGAATACGAGCAAATAATATGCTTTTCATTGAATCATTCAGACTCTTCTCGTTAAGTGAAAAATTATTTAAAATGTACACCGTCAACAAAATTTCAATGTATGCCCGGTTGAATCCACTGATACGCACCAATAGAGTATTTGTACTTTTTCTTTTTGTAGAGCCTCTTGACTTATGAGTAGCTTAAATCCATTACACAAAATTAAATTGGACTAGAGCAATACCTTCGGATGAGAATAATTCACTAAAGGTGGAATCGATTATGAAGATACTCTTAGTGAAATCAGAATTCTATACCGTCAGCAAAAAGTGAACTAATAAGGGTTAAAATATAAGAGAGTGTTTTAAACAGAGTAAACACTTAAATTTAACTAAAATGGGAAAGAAGAGAAATGCAAGTTCATTAATAAGTGAACTAAAAAGAAAGGCACGCAAGGCGTATAATTCAGAGGAAAAGATCAGAATTGTAATTGAGGGTATTCCAGGTGTGTTGAGTACTCTTTTTAATTAATCTATCCGCTTCCTCAAGTCTTCCATAAATTCAACACCAGGATCAACCTTTTCGGTACGGTATCCGGCATCTTTTTCAAGCCATAAGAGATGGTCCATAAAATCTTGATATTCATAATGGCCAATAACGAATTCAATGGGATACTTTTTCTGAAGATAAGTAACCAACATCACATTGGCTTCTAACTGAGCTGGAGTGAGTTTTCCATCTGCTCCAGGTCCCACGTTTTCAATCCCTATCGCACAATGATTCAATCCAATCACATGACGTGCCATAGTGGTTTCAGGCATTAATCTATAAATAGTCCCATCGGTATCTACCAAGAATTGGGAGGATACATTCAATGAACCCGCAGATTGAATATCTGCTCGAGCATTGGGTAAAGTACTAGGGTTGAACGTATTGAAGGTAGCTTCCATGGTGGGGATAACAGTCCAATGAACCACTACCATACGTGGTAAAATGGTAGGTTTTATTTGTATTAATCCATAATGTGATGCCAAGTATTCAAGGGTCAACTCAATGCGTTGCTCATCAAAAGATATCGGCCGATCTATAATTTTAGGTAGAGATGGATCCTGGTAAAAAAGAGATAGCATCAGCAAAAAAGATAAAATTATTGGCATTGTGTCAAAAGTCTAGGATATCCATTAGATAAATTTACCAAAAAAACCGATTCAAACCACTTTAATCCCTTGATATTCAATCCTTATTCCACTGACCTTCCTACTTGCTGACATTTTGATGAAGTAAAGCAACAATTTCATGCCCACAGCAGCGTGATGGTAAATGCCCCAGCAGGAGCAGGAAAAGCACCTTACTCCCTTTGGCCCTAATAAATGAACCATGGTTAACTGGAAAAAAATTCTTATGCTGGAGCCCAGAAGATTGGCTGCGCGCTCCATTGCCCATCGAATGTCTGATTTATTAGACGAACCTATTGGCCGTACGATCGGCTATAGAATTCGTTTTGACACCAAGGTAAGTCAACAAACTAAAATAGAAGTACTTACGGAAGGCATTCTAACAAGAATGCTCCACACAGATAACGAACTGCATGATGTGGGGTTGATTATTTTTGATGAATTTCATGAGCGAAGTATCCATGCAGATGTTGCCTTGGCTCTTTGCAGAGAAGCGCAGCAAGTCTTGAAGCCAGACTTACGAATCATGATCATGTCGGCGACCTTGGATATGCCCTTATTGGCTGACTTATTGAAAGCTCCTGTGGTGATCAGTAAGTATAAAGCGTTTGAGGTAGAGCGATTTTACACAGGAGATATAGATGAACACATGATGCCAGAAATGGCTGCACATACCATATCCAAAGCTGTAAAAGTACATCCAGGTGATTTGTTGGCTTTTTTTCCTGGCCAAGGACAAATCCGAAAATTTGAAGAAATATTGAAATCAAAACTTAGCGGTTTTGAAATTCATCCTCTTTATGGTCAGCTTCCCATTAATGCACAACGAGCTGCCTTATTTCCAGATAAAAATGGAGGCCGAAAAATAGTACTGGCTACCTCCATTGCTGAGACCAGTCTCACTATAGAAGGTATCAAAATTGTCATTGATACCGGATATGGCAGAACTTCGAGATTCGATACAAAATCTGGTCTTTCTCGTTTGGAAACCATCGTCATCTCTAAAGATGCAGCTGATCAACGCGCCGGTCGAGCTGGAAGATTGACTCCGGGTGTTTGCTATAGGATGTGGAGTCTTACCACGCAGAATCGAATGCAAGCCCATCGAATCCCGGAAATAGAAGCCTCAGATTTAGCCCCATTGATTTTGGGTTTGGCTGCATGGGGCATCACCGATGCACATCAACTCACCTGGCTAACGCCGCCACCCAAAGGAAGCCTTGCCCAAGCCATCGCACTATTACATCAGTTAGAGGCGCTGGAGAAGGGTCGTATTACCCCACTGGGAAAGCGCATTCATCAATTGCCCTGTCATCCTCGTATTGCCTATATGCTGTTATTTGCCGAAGCCAACAATACCTTAGCCTTGGCGGCAGATATTGCGGCACTTTTAGAAGAAAGAGATCCCTTGACCCGAGAAGTTGGCATAGATCTAAATCTCAGGATTGAGGGACTTAGGAGATTTCGATCTCTTAATAATAATGGTCATCGATTTGGACGCATTGATCAAATATCCAAGTCCTACTTACGCCTTTTTGATAAGGATCAAAGTGCTGAGCCCATAGATCCTTATGATACCGGTATCCTTATTGCCCAAGCCTATCCTGAGCGTATTACCTGTGCGCGATCCGGAAATAACGCCCAATTTCAGCTCAGTAATGGCAGGGCATACAGATGATTTGGCAAATGAGCCTTGGCTGGCCGTAGCTCACATGGATGCTCGAGAGGGATTATGTAAAATATTCCTTGCCGCTCCTCTCAACCCCAAAGATTTGGCTCCTCTGGTCAAAGAAAAAGAAATCATCACTTGGGATACTGAACACGGGGGATTAATTGCCACTCAGGAACTTCGTATTGGAAACACCATACTGAAGTCTACCCCCTTGCCCGAGCCAGTAGAAACTGATCTCGTGGCTGCCATTAGCAATGGCATAAAAAAAGAAGGTAAACAACTGCTCAACTTTGATGACGACTTTATACAATGGCAAAACCGCATACTAAGTATCCGGAAATGGAGACCCGAACTACATTGGCCTGATACCTCGACAAATACACTTTTATTAACAAATAATGAATGGCTGGCTCCGTTTCTCATCGGTATCAAAAAACCAGCGGAACTCAAAAAATTAAAATTGCGTGAAATCCTATCCTGTACCCTAACCAAAACACAACAAGACCTGCTTCATAAACTCGCACCTCCCAGCATCGTGGTACCGAGTGGTGCTAAGGTTAAGTTGACCTATCTTCCCTCGGGAGCACCTCCCATTCTAGCAGTAAGATTACAAGAACTTTTTGGATGGAAGAAAAGTCCAACCATCAATGAAGGATTGGTAAAGGTAATATTGTATTTATTATCTCCCGGTTTCAAACCCGTCCAAGTCACTACTGATCTGATGAGTTTTTTGGCAACATACTTATTTTGAAGTTCGCAAAGAGCTCAAAAGGCGCTACCCGAAACACAGTTGGCCCGATGACTCTATGTACGAAACAGCGATAAGGGGTGCCTCACCTACAAAAAAATAATTATTCCTTATTATCGTTAGACTTCTTTAACTTTACATGGAGAGCTTTGGCCAGCCTGGGAAACAACTCAAACACCCGTCTCAAGGCGTGTATGTTCCTTATTTTTAATTGAAAGGGATCTCCATCTTCATCTTGCCAAGAAATGGTAATGATGGCATTGCGTACTTCTATGGGATGGTGATGAGTGATCTGCTTCACCAACTCATATGAACTTAACAAAGCCTCCTCATAACTACTCGCTTCCTGTGGAATTCCGTTGCTTAACTGAAGATATTTTATCTTATTTTGATGAAAAACACGTAAATAATGATACTGATCATCTAGGCTTCTACCGCGTAACTTAATCTTATAATAACCAGATTGAATTTTCATTATACTAATTTAATTAGTAAATACTAATTAAATTAGTATTTACCTGTGTTTTTAAAATTTAATGATCATTACACGAATTCAGTTACCTAATCTCACTGAGCCTCACCTCATCAAGACCCAAATACCTCAATGAACCTGAAGTAATTTTGAACGATACTCACCCTTTTCATATATCAGGGATACTACATATGAACCCCTTGATAATGAGGCCATCTTGAAAATATAAGTAGCCACCTTCTGATGCTCGATAGGACGGTTTATAATGACTGATCCCATGAGATCCATAATTTGAAGTTCGACCACGGACCTATCTGAAATCACTTTAAATACGTTCCCTTAACTTCCCGAATTGGGATAAATCTTAAAATTCTCGCAATTTGATAGATTCAGAAGCTCTTCGGAGTTAAACTAAGAGGTTGACAATGCGTAAGCTGCTTCACCTACTTGAGCACCAATCAAACGCCCAGGTAGACCGTCCATCGGGGGGTGACTCCACAAATTCTAGATAAACCACATTGATCTGCAGCATCCATATATTTCACTCATTGTAAGGTTATGTCTTGACTAAGGCTCCCTTTCAAACTTTAAAAATTCATCTTTTTTTGCTAAGTAAGTAACCATTCCTCCTGGAAAATAAGGATCCCCCATAAATAAAGTTAATACAGTAGCTGCTCCTCTAGAATAGGTCGAATAAAATCATAATAACCCTTGATCGACCAAGCGGCAATGGCTGCATCATGCATGGTTCCTCCCAATATAAAATAAGCATTTGTATCCCACTCCAAAGCCATCAATGGCGCACCTTCTCCCTCAAATTTTCTATCAAATAAAGGATGATCCATCACATCACTCATTATTTTAAACCAATGACCTGGTGGTGTTTCTGAATCAGGACCATCTGCCAAAAAATCAGATAAAAAAAGAGTATAATCACCTCGAGATACT
>CAJXAT010000128.1 GCA_913050055.1 uncultured Flammeovirgaceae bacterium
GGATAATGTATGGATAACCCGTAAACTATCAGGAGGTCAAATTTATAATGCTGTTGTGGAGAGTACTCCAGACAAAGATACTAGCCCACTCGGTACGGAGTGGGCCGAAGGAGTTATAAATGATTATGCTTCTTTAAATTATACAACGTTTCGTGCAGCAACCGTGAAACCCAAGAATGCAGTAGGAAAAACTTTCGTTGTTCACCTGATTGCCGATAATATTTATTTATCAGTTAAAATAATATCATGGTCTAACAATAAATTGGGCGGCTTCAGTTACCAAAGAACTTCACCATCATAGGTTACAATAATAGAGATGTACTATATGGCAACTATTTAATTTTGATAGAAAATGATGTGTAGAACAATGCTTAGAACATTTGTTTTTTTTCTAGGGTGTGTGTCATTCAATCTAGGATGGTCTCAGGAAGATTTGGATGCGTTATTGGATGAGTTAGCTCCACTTACGCCGCAAGCAGTAATTGCTACATTCAAGTCTGGGAAAATTATCAATCTGCATACTAATGAGTATGTGGCAGCAGGTAATCTCGAACTTCGAATTTCTCATAGATTTGGACGTTTGGATGGAGGCGCATATGAGCTCTGGGGATTGGATGAAAGTACCATAAGGATAGGACTTGACTATGGATTGAGTGACCGAATAGCTGTCGGTGTTGGAAGGAATTCTTATAAGAAAATATATGATGGATTTGTTAAGTACTCCATTGTTAGGCAAAAAAAAGAGGTTTTCCCAATCAGTATTGTTGGTATTAGTTCCATTGCGGTAAATTCGTCTCGTTTCGTTGATCCAAATAGAGATAATTTCTTTCGGTCAAGGCTTAATTATGTTCATCAGATTGTATTGGCTAGAAAATTTACTCGTAGTTTATCTCTGGAAGTAGTGCCAAGTTGGGTTCACTACAACCTGGTAAGTTTACCCTCTGATCAGTCAGATATTCCGATTTTAGCAGCAGGTGGTAGGCTGAAAGTCTCGAAAAGAGTATCAATAAATGCTGAATATGGTTATCGATTCCAGCTAAATGATGATGCAGCTAATTTAAATGATTATTATAATAGTTTTTCTGTAGGAATTGATATTGAGACCGGAGGCCATGTTTTTCAGCTGCAATTTACCAATTCGTTACCAATGGTTGAAATGGGATTTCTAACTCAAAGCAATGATCAGTGGTCAGAAGGGGGCATTCATTTTGGATTTAATATTACTCGGGAATTTGTACTTAAACACTAGATTTAATATGAAAATAACAGGTTGCCTTTATCTGCTCATTATATTATTCACTTTTGCTAGTTACAGTCTTGAAGCCCAAAAAATGCGCATTAAGAGTTCTAGCGTTAGTTTTTTTTCTGACGGATTGTTAGAAGATATTGCGGCGGTGAATACGGCGAGTCAGGCTATTTTAAATTTGGTAGATGGAGCTTTTGTTTTAAGAATACCCATCACCTCTTTTGAATTCCCAAATCAACTGATGCAAGAGCATTTCAATGAAAATTATTTAGAGTCGGAGAAATTTCCTGTGGCAACATTTAAGGGCAAATTAGATCGTACATTCGAAATGGGAAAGATAGCAAATACGACTTTTGAGGCACAGGGAGAACTGATGATTCATGGCATTGCACAGGAGCGAACGATAGTGATTGATATATCAGATGAGAAAAAAGGGATTAAGGTGCAAGGAAAATTTGATGTGGCCTTGGAAGATCATGATATTGAAATACCTTCTTTATTATTTCAAAAAATCGCAGAAATAATAGCGGTCAATATTGAAATTCATTTAACTGAACTTAAGCCGTAATTATTCTTTATTAAAGCCATTTCATGAAGACACAAGAAGGGATCAATCGGAAGCAGTTTTTATCAAAATTAGGTTTAGGTACCGGAGCGATTATGGCTACCTATTGCTTAGGAGGCTTAACAAGTTGCAACGATGACGATGATTATATAAGTGGGGAAGTAGATTTTACTTTGGATTTAGAGGAATCGGCTTATGATGCTTTGAATACTGTAGGGGGGTATGTGCGTATAAATAAGGTAGTTATTGCTGCTGTTTCCGAAGGGACTTTTGTAGCGGTCACTCAAATTTGTAGTCATCAAGGAGCAGAAAATGTCACCTTCAGATCGTTAAATAATGATTTTTATTGTACCCAGCATGGGGCTATTTTTGATCTAGAGGGAAAAGGATTGAACGGCAACGGATCCAAAGGAATTTTGGTTTATAAAACTTCTTTATCAGGAACCCTTCTTCGCATTTATTCTTAGCATCTGGGCAGTTAGAAGAATTATTTGGGGCTTGGCATGAGCATATTCGTGTGAACGGTTACCGCTTCTATTTTGGACCGGTCAAAATAGACAGGGAAGTACTGGTCTTGGGACCAAGACTCAAACAAATTGTTATAAAAGGGACTCGCTGGATTTCCTGACTGACCGGGACCATTTGTGGCAATGGCGGCATCCCAATCTCCTGTATTGATGATCATCCTAAATGAGGCGCCACTTCTCTGTTGGTAATCAGTGCCTGTGGAACCGACAGTATAGGCATTTCCACCCCTTGAGAGCGGACCTAAATTAAGTAGTTTTTGAGTTTTCTCATCTACCCATTTACCCAAGGCATGCTTAAGATAGGTATGCTTTAATTTTGCTTGCCCATATTGCCACTGGTTCATGTCTGGACCTAATTTTTGAGTAAGGCTTTCAACACCTCGTTGGAATGCCTGGGTAAGCAATGCTGTCCGGGTTTTCTCTGGAGTTGAACCAAAGATCTCTGAGGTCGGTTCGCTGAGCCAACCAATAAGTTTGGTTAGATTAATTCTTGTGATGAAGGACTGTACTTCTGTAGGAACCAAAAGTTCATGTGCGAGTTGTTCAAGCATCCTTTCAAATGCTACATATATGGCTGCTTCTATTGAATGGACATCCAGTCGGTAATCCCAATCCGTTAGCCTAGATTTTGCCGTTTTATTAAGTCCCTTGAAAGGTATTTTTAATAGCATGGGAGTGAGGGCTCTGGCAGGAAGCGAGAGGTAATCAACTTGAAGAGATGTCAGATCTTCTAGAGTCAATGAATCATGGGGGGAAAGAACTTCATCAATGCGATTGCCACGAAAGGGGTCTGACCAGGTATAACCAACAGTATTCCAGTGAGTATAACTTTCTGGGGTCACATTTTGATTGGCGGTAGCGATAAATCCTTTTGCAGGATTGAAGGTATTGGGCTTTTCGATGATGGGCAGATAACCACCCCATTCATACGCCCCATCCCCAGGTACAGGCACTAAACCACTGAAGTTATTTCTGACGGGGGCAATGCCTACTGCTTGCCATCCAATATTACCTTCTTTATCTGCCCAAATCATATTTTCACCGGGAATATGACTGTAATTGCATGCTGCTCTAAATTCTTCCCAACTTTTGGCTTGATCCATTCTTAAACTGGCTAAATAAGGAGATCCTCCCGGTTCTAGCCAGGCACACTTAACAGCATAAGCTTTCAAACCTATGGTATCGATTAAGGTTATCGGCCCATGAAGGCTATAATTAAGCTGAACCTCAACATCGGCTTGATCCCTTACCTGGATGAGTTCAGTAATTGAGTATATATCGACCCATTTATTATTATGACGGTATTGCCGATGATTATCTGGATTGAGGTCATAGATATATAAATCTTCCCCATCGGTGCGGTAAACCGTCAACCCCCAAGTTCCAAAGGAATTGTGACCTATGGATATACCAGGTATTTCAGGCTCGCCACCTCCTATTACATCCCAACCAGGTGCGTTTAAATGAACCAGATAACGAAGTGAGGGTACCGCGACTTTACGATGTGGATCGTTGGCCATATAGGTATTTCCATCTTTCATTTTACTGCCACTGATGACCCAATTATTACTACCTATGCTGTGTGAATCATCTGGAATAGTTTTGAGTTTTGATTCTTCTAATAAACTTATGCTATTCGTGTATTTAGGGAGTAAATCTGCTGACTCAAATTCAATTTCCTTTCGATAAGCTTGGTAGAGTTCCAAAATATCTAAGGCAAGCACTTCCTCCGTAATACTTGAATCAAGGGTGATATTGGGGTCTCTTGGATGGAACCAGATGAGGTTTTTAACAGCGTCAGGTCCTATGGTAGCCACCGCCCGACCAATATTTAGTTCTTGAGTTATATTACCTAGTAAACCTTGATGACGAGAGATAACCACCTCGGGAGTCCATTTTTTTGGGACTAGGCCCAGTAATTTAAATTCTATAGGTAGTTCTTCAGGCTGTTTTAAAACCTCTTCTATATAAGCATTTACGCCATGGGTATAAGCTTCGATGATCGCCACACCATCCTCATGATAATGATTCATTTCGGCTTGCATATCACCTCTGTATTTGAACAAGCGCATACCAATGTCTCTTTTTAATGCTCTTGGCCCTAACATTTCAGCAGTAGTACCGGTAGCTTGCCTTCTCCAAATTTCAAATTGAAAGAGTCGGTCTTTAGCTGCAGTATAGCCTTGGGCAAAAAATAAGTCTTCTTGATTTTCGGCATAGATATGATTGATGCCCCATTGATCCCTGAGAATCTCAACGGGGGCGTTCAGTCCAGGGATATTTATATTTTCTGTATTTTCTGTTGAGGATTTACATGACCATAATAAGCAGCCAAAGAGGAGTAAAGAATAGGGATATAATGTTTTCATAGCGTTTCATGATAAGCTGATCCAGGAATAATTTACTTGAACTGGGTTACTTAAACAGTGTAGCATGAGATGAACGGATGCTAATGAGGATGTTCGGTGAAATGAGGCCTCATTTACTCAACAATGACCGGGATTTTATCTTGTACTAAGATTTCAGTTATGAGCAGCTTTTCAAAAGCGATTTCATTTTCCATTTGCGGTAAATGCGCCGATTGCTCAATGAAAAATTCTTGTCTATTGGGGAGTAATTTTTGAAGTTTGTCTTTAAACTCATCATATACGACTACCTGATCGGCAACGCCCCAAATGGTATAGACTGGAAGATTAAGATCATTGATTTTTTGATGAATGACGTCCATTGAGGTATGATTTTTTCGAGTAGAAATCAATGCTTGTGCAAACCCTTTATATTGTTGTAAAGCAGTATATTTATCTGGCCAATTTGGGAATTGGGTAGGATCAAAGAAATCATCTAATTGTCCCAAGGCAATGGCTGGATAGCGCGAAATGAATTCAACGATTTCATCAGTTGAAACCGAAACATCTTTTGTTGCTTCAATATCTTCAAAGCTATTGGAAGAAACATAGATCAGTGACTGAATAAGCTGAGGTTGTAGAACTGCAGCTTGGGAGATGATCCGTCCACCATTCGATAAGCCCACCAAATGGGCTTGGGTGATGTTGAGGTGATTGATGAGTTCCAATACTTGATTGGCCATTAAGCTATCTGTATAATCGGTATCTGGATTGTCTGAAAACCCTCTTCCGTAAAGATCGAGGACCACCACGTGAAATCCCTTTTCCATCAAAGCCTCATATGTGTTCTCCCAGATATAGGAGGGGATAGAAAAACCGTGGACGAGTATTATTACACCTTTTTCAGAATTCATATTTTCCTGTTTATAATAGGTAAATCCATCGCTCAGTTCAACAAAATGGCCCCCTTCTCTTTTTAATATCTCAGATCTAAAAGGGGCATTTTTTTTAAGATATTCGTATTGATTACTAGCAGGAGTAGCACAGGCGATCAAGAGTGCAATCAATACGATGATCGGGTTATGTTTTTTATTAATTTTAGAGATGATTAAATTCATAAAGTAAATGTAAAATAACTTTTATTAAAAAGAGGGAATCAACTATTTTACTCTCCAAAAGGAGATAGGGTAAATTTAGAAAGGGCTATTTTTCAGTTAACTATCTAATCTTTTCAGTTCTTCTTCTGAGCTATTTTTTCTTGTTTTTCTCTTTTGAATTTTTTGATTACCAAAGTTGATGCGATAATTGATACTCAAAACAGTCGTTTCCCATTTACCTCGAAATGAGGTATTAATTTCTTCGTTTGGTATCTCGACACCAAATCTGAAAATATTGGTTTTTAAAATATCATTTAGGGAAATTCGAAGGCTCGATTGTTCGAATTTTTTTTCGAAACCAACATTAACAGCCCCATTTGGTTTAATTTGGCCTGTCCCAAAAGGCTCTCCAGAATTGTACCAGCCGGATAATTGTAGAGTTATTTTATGGGCGAGTTCATAGGTTTGAAATAAACTTAAATTTAAACTTTTGGATTTTACTGAAAAAGCATTT
>CAJXAT010000129.1 GCA_913050055.1 uncultured Flammeovirgaceae bacterium
ATACGAGATTACAAGGTGACTGGAGTTCAGACATGTGCTCTTCCGATCTATTGATAAATGTATAGTTACCAGAGCTATTGGAACCCATTATGATTATGGAAGAAATGCATTAAATGTACATATTTCTACTATTGAAAACAGAAATGAATGGCTTATTAATTCTAATAATCTATTTGAATTTGGCTTTGGGATGAGCCACCAAAATATTACTGATGATATTAATGAATATGGCTTCATTGATTCTGCTGATTATGTAACAACGACTACGTACATTCAAAATAAGTTTAGTGTGTCGAGTGATAATTATTTTGGTTATTTCCAATATTCTTTTTTTAATCAAGATTCCTCGCACATATTAAACATCGGCTCCCGATTTAACTATATGGATTGGACCGATCAATTATTACTAAGTCCCCGAGTACAATATCAATATCGACCGAGCTGGTCTGTACCCACTCGAATCAATTTTTCTATGGGCTTTTATCATCAGCACCCACAGTACAGGGAATTCAGAAACCGTGAAGGTGAGATCAATAAAGATGTGACCGCTCAAAAATCTTTACAGTTTATTACTGGAATAGATCGATTCTTAACCTTATGGGGGAGGCCTTTTATATTTACCACACAAGCCTATTATAAACATTTATGGGATTTGAATCCTTATGAGATTGATAATGTAAGAATACGATACTACGCAGATAACATAGCCAAAGGTTATACCTCGGGTCTTGATATTAGGATCAATGGTGAATTTATAGCCGGTACTCAATCATGGTTTAGTTTAGGCTTGTTAAAAACAATGGAAGACATTGAAAATGATGAAACGGGGTATCAAAGGCGTCCATCTGATCAAAGAATAACGATGGGTGCATTTTTGGAAGATCATTTACCCAATGACCCTTCGTTAAGAGTTTATTTGAATTTAAATTTCGGTTCTGGTTATCCTTTTGGCCCACCCAACAATAGTGTCTATCGAAATACTTTTTCTGGAGATGAATATTATCGCATTGATATGGGGTTGACGAAGATCCTTCCCATGAGCGATTCTTTTTTTGTCAAAAACATCATTTTTAGATTAGAAGTCTTAAATGTACTTCAAGCAGATAATACCATTAGTTATCAATGGATTGAAGATGTAAATGGCAATAATTTAGCGATACCTAACTCATTATCAGCAAGATATTTTAACTTGAAAATAATTTGTAACCTCTAACGAGATTTATACGGTGTTGAGGATAAAAAATCAAAACGAAAAAGGTTTATCCATACATGTTCTTTAAAAGATTAAATCATGTATTTATTTTAAAATTAGATAGATCAACCATTTGGTTATGCCAGAGCATATTGATTTTATCGCTATTTAATTCTTGTAGTGACCAAGAAGATTTCACAGAAGAAGGTTATGATTATAGAACTTTTGAGGTGAATGTTTTTGATCAGCTTAACAGTGCGGATATTGATACCTTGACAGTGACTAAAGCTTCGACCGGTCACTACTCATATTATTATTATCCTATTACAACAAACCCAAGTGGAAAGGGTCAAGAGTAGGGTAATATTTTATCCATAAAATACCAAATAAGTATTTTAGGAGGGGATACGATTGCCTTTTATAACTTAGGAAGCGAAATATTCTCCTTTGGACAAGGTATGAACCCCTTGATTCCCGTAGGTCTCGACTTCGCCATAGGTCAATCGGATATTCGAGTAGGTGAGGAATATAACTATATTTTACCTCCCGCGTTGGCCTATGGAGATTTGGATTTAGGCGATTTTCAAGCTATTCTTCCGAAGAATTCAATACTAAATATTCAAATAAAATTAGTAGCATTAACAGTTTTATTTGATGTACCCGCTACTCAATCACTCGACATTAACGAGTATACTAACGATACGGCTTTAAATGATACCTCAGTTTGGAGTGGTGATGATGGATTTCTTTATCGATCATCTTCATCAAGATTGGTCATGAAGGTACTTGACTCTAGCTTTTTAGTATCTCCTGTTGAGGGCAATACAGTGTCCTTATCCTATGTTCTTTATGATCTGAATGACTCATCTGCAGTCATTGATCGAAGAACGGTTGTAGATCTATTTTTATTTACTTTAGGCGTAGATGAGATTATGCCTGGATTGGATGAAGCGGTTCGTAACATGCATCTTAATGAGCTAACATTGATTTTGCTAACCTCAGATATTGCCTACCAAGAAAGTGCGGCAGTTATTCCGAATTATGAGGGATTGAGACAAGCATTGGTAGCGACACAAGTAATCCCTGCCTACGCTGCAGATATTTAACTTTTTCAAATTTTGAGATTTGAAGGGTCAATAGAAAAAATAGATTAAAAAAAAGCGTAATTTTGTACTTAGGAAAAATTAAGTTCTTATTAAGTGTCTCTGAATAAAGCCTTATACTCATTTTTTATTTTGTTTTTTATTTTTAATCTACCTTCAAGTTTAGGTCAGAGTATCTATAAAAAGTATGGTATTTACAGAAATC
Source organism: uncultured Flammeovirgaceae bacterium (assembly GCA_913050055.1). GTDB lineage: Bacteria > Bacteroidota > Bacteroidia > Cytophagales > Cyclobacteriaceae > UBA4465. The sequence goes on from CAJXAT010000129.1 coordinate 2,501, forward strand.
CAGTACTTGTGATTTCCAATAAAATTTCTTGGACACTGAGTATGGGTTCTGGGAAAACACATTTCAGTCACAGCTTAAAAAATTTCTATTTATATCAGTCTTCAGAATTACAACTCATCAGATCTAAAAATGCAGAAAGCTTTTCCGACGATCTCATCAGTGGCCAAACCAATTGGCTAAATAATCCAATGGATATAGAAGATGTTAATGTAGGTGATCTCTTTGATGTAGGATATGACCTATTGGATTCATCCGTTTACAATGGGGAACTCAGTGCACAAACTGTTTTTTTGGACGGTGATACTGCTGATTTTCAATTTCAGAGCCTGTGGTCTAGCATACCCATTAATTTTTCTGCTCATTATGATTTTTTAAAATTTAGAATAGGGGTAGGCATACATTATGAAAAACTAAGAACAAATGTATTACGTCCAACCAGCAATAATTATGGTATTTTAGATTTTGATCCAGGCTTTAAAACCACAAAGTTTTATAAATATTATGGCATATTAGGTTATAAATTTTATGAAGAATGGAATTCTGCCCTGGTTGGAGAAATCCAAATAGGAAAGATTAAATCAAGTGAAGAATTTAATAATGATTTAAAGAAGAGTAGTTTAATGGTAAACCTAGGTTTAAATTATGAATATCATTTTTCGGAATACTTAAGGTTCGTACTAAAGCCCTCTTTTGAGATTAAAAGCTATAAAATGAATATTTTAGATGCCTCGGGAACGCTGTTAGATCAAGTATCACACAATTATAATGCTTTTTATATACAAGCAGGGATAAGTATAAATATACCTGAATTAAGAAGATCTCCGCTAGCAGCAGATCATGTTCAACTGAAACATGTCATTATAGATCCTGAGAAGGGAAGATTGGAAGAGGTAAGGGGTCAGGTGTTTTGGAAAGAACAAAATCCAAAAATGGGCCAAAACCACAGACGACTGATTCGCAATAAGGCTATTAATAAGAAAAAATCTCATCCTATTAATGTTATTTTTGACTTAAAAAATGATTAAATTACTTCTTCATTTTTTACTAAACTAAGATACTTTTCATGTCAGACGAAGATGTTGAAAATATTGCCGAATCAGGCAATATAATACCCATAAATATTGAGGATGAAATGAGGGGCGCCTACATCGATTATTCGATGAGTGTGATCGTTTCAAGGGCCTTACCTGATGTGAGGGATGGATTAAAGCCTGTTCACCGAAGAATTCTATTTGGAATGGATGAATTAGGTGTCAATTTCAATCGTCCCTATAAAAAATGTGCTAGGATTGTAGGAGATGTCTTAGGTAAGTATCATCCACATGGTGATACAGCTGTTTATGATTCCATGGTGCGTATGGCCCAATCTTGGTCCCTTAGGTATCCGCTTGTAGACGGACAAGGGAATTTCGGGTCTGTAGATGGCGATTCTCCAGCGGCCATGAGATATACAGAAGCGAGACTCAAGCGTATTTCTGAAGATCTTCTTGGAGACATACAAAAAAACACGGTAGATTTTGTTCCCAATTATGATGATTCTACGACAGAACCTTCCGTATTGCCTGCACGACTGCCCAATTTGCTTTTAAATGGAGCTTCGGGTATCGCAGTAGGTATGGCTACGAATATGGCTCCTCATAATTTAACAGAGGTGGCCAACGGAATCGTTGCCTATATAGATAACAATGAGATTACTATCCCTGAGCTCATGGAACTCATTACGGCACCTGATTTTCCAACGGGAGCCATCATTTATGGTTATCAAGGAGTCCGTTCAGCTTTTGAAACAGGGAGGGGTCGTATCATGATGCGCGCCAAAGCAGACATTGAGGTGATGAAAAGTGGAAAGGAACAAATTGTTGTGACAGAAATTCCTTTTCAAGTCAATAAGGCTTCTATGATTGAGAAAACCGCTCAATTAATCAATGAAAAGAAAATAGAGGGGATATCAGATTTGAGAGACGAATCAGATCGAGAGGGAATGCGTATCGTTTATGAGTTAAAAAGAGATGCGATCCCCAATATTGTATTAAATACGCTTTTCAAGCATACCCAGCTGCAATCGGCATTCAGTGTGAACAATGTAGCTCTGGTCAAAGGGAGACCTAAGATGTTGAATCTGAAAGATTTAATTATGTACTATGTTGATCACAGACATGAAGTAGTGATTCGTAGGACAAAATATGAATTAGAAGAGGCCGAAAAGCGTGCACACATTCTAGAAGGATATTTAATTGCTTTAGATAACTTGGATGAAGTGATTGCTTTGATTAGAAACAGTCGCGACCCCGAAATAGCAAAAAATAATTTGATAGAAAAGTTTTCTTTGTCAGAAATTCAGTCAAAAGCCATCTTAGAAATGAGATTGCAACGACTTACAGGTCTTGAGAGAGATAAGATCATCAAGGAATATGAGGAAATAAAAAGATTGATCGAAAAACTTCAGGAAATACTTAATAACGTTGATCTTAGAATGAAAATTATCAAGGACGAACTTCTTGAGGTTAAGGATAGATATGGTGATGAAAGAAATTCGATTATAGAACACGCTGCTGATGATTTCACAGCGGAAGACATGATTCCGGATGATGAAATGGTTTTGACCATTTCGCATCAAGGTTATATTAAAAGAACGGCCCTTGTAGAATATCGAACACAAGGAAGAGGAGGTGTGGGGTCCCGTGCAGTAAAAAGTAAAGATGATGATTTCACCGAGCATTTATTTGTGGCTACAGCACATAATTACTTGCTCATTTTTACCCAACTGGGTAAAGTCTTTTGGAAGAAGGTATGGGAAATTCCAGAGGGAGGAAAAACATCGAAAGGCCGTGCGATACAAAACCTCATTAATATCGACCCTGAAGATGCAGTGAGGACTGTAATCAATGTGAAGACCCTGTCTGATCCCGATTATATTAATAATAATTACCTCATCATGTGTACTTCTCGAGGTACGGTCAAGAAAACAACCTTAGAAGCTTACAGTCGTCCTAGACAAAATGGGATCAATGCTATGACTATTCATGAAGGCGATAAGCTACTAGATGTGCGATTAACAGATGGAGACAATGATGTTGTGATCGCAAAGAATTCGGGTACTGCTATTCATTTTCACGAATCAGATGTTCGTTCTATGGGTAGAACTGCGGCCGGTGTGAGGGGTATTCATTTGAAAGAGGACCAGTTCGTTGTGGGTATGGTATGTATCAAAAAAGATACGTTATCTAACTTACTCGTAGTATCCGAGAAAGGCTACGGAAAAAGATCGGATTTAGGTGACTATCGAGTCACAAAGCGTGGAGGAAAAGGGGTAAAAACCATCAATGTAACCGAAAAGACGGGTGCATTGGTAGCGATCAAAGATGTGGTAGATGTTGATGAACTCATGATCATCAACAAATCAGGGATTGCTATTAGATTGCCGGTGGATCAGTTGCGTGTTATGGGCAGGGCTACACAAGGAGTAAAATTAATTAGACTCAATGAAGACGATGAAATCTCCGCAGTAGAGAAAATAGAATTCGTTGCCTCAGATGAAATCGCAGAGCATGGTGAATCGGATGAAGGCGGTGAAGACAATTCAAATCCAACCAATCAAAATGTATAATTTGAAAATGATAATCAAAAAATAGAGTAAAATGAAAATCGTATTAACCATGTTGGTTTTTGCTTTTATAAGCACGACTAATATTTATGCACAAAAAGAAATCAAGCCTAAGCTGAGTAAAATAGAATCCTTATTGAAAAAAGGTGAACTTATTGAAGC
>CAJXAT010000130.1 GCA_913050055.1 uncultured Flammeovirgaceae bacterium
AGATGCAGATCATCAATTTTTCTTTTCAACAACTATTTCTGATTTAGTCGTGACTTATGACGATACTGATGATGATGGTAATCCTGTCGGATTGGCTACTTCATTAACAACTGGGGCAGCAGGTTCGGGAACTTTAACTGTAACTTTAAAGCATGAGCCAGATAAATCTGCTTCAGGTGTATCTGAGGGTGACATGACAAATGCTGGTGGAGAAACAGATATTTCTGTTACTTGGACAATAACTGTTGAATAAACTTTTTTATCTTTTCTTATTTGTCTTTTACCCGTTAATTTTATTTTCTCAACAGTGTGAATTAAAAATCTCAGGAAGGGTCCAAGAAATGAATTGCTTGGACCCTATTCCTTTTGCTAATCTCTATGTCAAGGAGGCGAAAATAGGGGCAATAAGTGATGAAAACGGCTTTTTTCAAATACCTCTTATTTGTCAAGGTAGTTTCCATATTGTCGTAAGCCAAGTCGGTTGTAAAACAAGAGAGTTTTATATAGTGGTGGAGCAAGACACCACTTTGCTTTTGAAAATTGAGCAATACAGCCAAATTATGGATGAACTTGCAATTGCTTCAACAGTAATTGAAGCGCCTACTACACAATCATCAATCCATTTGGATGTCCATGAAATATCACAATATTCTGATAGAAACATGGCAAATATACTTGAAAATCTAGCGGGTGTAAGTACCATTAAAAATGGGAATAACATTGCGAAACCTGTTGTTAATGGCTTATACGGAGACCGGTTGATATTGTTAAATAATGGAGTTGCTCAAAGTGGACAGCAGTGGGGACCGGATCATAGTCCCGAAATAGATCCATTGGCGGCAGGAAAAATTACAGTTATCAAAGGGGTAAGTGCTTTAGCCTATCAGGGAAATAATCTTGGAAGTGCAATCATAGTAAATGCTCCTAAAATAGATAAAGACCCACATTTACATGGCTCAGTTCGATATTTTTTTGAAAGCAATGGTATAGGTAATGGGTTGAATCTTAGGATGCAAAAATACCATCAAAAATTCGCTTGGAGTTTCTCAGGGACAGCCAAGAAAAAAGGGGACAGCCGAGCAGCATCTTATTTTTTAACTAACACTGGTGCTGAAGAAGGTGATTTTACATTGCAGACCGAATACAGTCACAATGCATCTCTTAAAAGTAAATTATTTTTTAGTTCTTTTAATGCTCATTTGGGAGTACTTAGGGGTGCACATATAGGAAATCTGGCTGATTTGGAAGAGGCCCTTGTAAGAAGTGAGCCATTTTATACAAAAGATCATTTTTCATATCAAATCAATGCTCCTTTTCAAAAAGTTAATCATCATTTACTTAAGTGGCAAACAACGTTTTTACTTGATGAAAGTCATAAATTTAATTTAACTCATGCTGTCCAGTGGGATCTAAGAAAAGAATTCGATGTAAGGAGAGCAGGTAGGTCTTTAAGACCAGCTATGAGTTTGAATCAGACTTCAAATTTTACAGAATTAAAATATAATGGGCATTTATTTAATGATTGGGAAGTTTCCTCAGGTTTTCAAATCAATGTGATGAATAACTTTAATGAGCCCGGGACAGGAATTCTTCCTTTGATTCCAGATTATAAATCTAATAAACTGGGTATTTTTATATTGGCTATAAAGAAAATAGAACAAGTCAATTTTGAATTGGGAGGTCGCTATGATTATCTTGATCAAAGAGTAGCTACAATTACTAGGGGCATTGTAAAGGAAATCAAAAGATACCACAATAATGTAAGTAATATTGGTCTATCTGGGGGGGCTAAATATATATTTTCAAATAGTTTGAATTTGTCCTATAACATTGGCCTTGCTTCGAGAAACCCTGGGATCAACGAACTTTATAGCTTTGGATTACATCAGGGTGTAAGTGGTATTGAAGAGGGAGATCCTGATTTGGTAAGGGAAGAAGCTATAAAAAATACATTATCCTTAAGTGGAAAGATAAATTCTAAAATTTTATATGAAATATTGTATTTTGATCAAGCCATAGAAAATTATATTTTTCTAAATCCACAAAATCAGTTTCGTACTACCATCAGAGGTAGTTATCCAGTTTTTAAATATACACAGACTAGAGCTCGGATTTTAGGGTTGGATTTTACTTCTGCTTTTCTTTTTACAGAAAAGATCAATGCTTCATTCAAGGCTAGTTATTTGAAGGGGACAGATACTCAGAATAATATTCCTTTGATTTACCTCCCATCTAATAATTTGTTTTTTTCTTTCAATTACCAAGTCCCAAAAGTTGGTCAATGGAGCCAAATTACTTTTGAGCTCAATAACAAATATATTTTTGAACAAAAAAACATATTGTCTGAGCAGGACTTTGCAAGTCCTCCAAAAGGTTATAATTTGACAGGGATTAAAATTTCTGGTGAACGACGGTTTTCTGGAAACCCATTCAATATGTTTTTACGTATTGATAATTTATTTAACGTATCTTACAGGGACTATCTAAATCGCCTTCGATATTTTGCTGATGATTTAGGGATTAATACTGTTTTGGGCTTAAATCTAAATTTTTAATACCAAAAAGATGAGAACAACGAGTATCAAGAATCTTCTGAAAAGTCGAAATTTGAAGTCTACAGCGCTCCGAATTTCTTTGTTAGAAATTATGTCAAATTTAGGTAAAGCAGTATCTTATCAGGAGATTCAAAATTCATTAATCAACTTTGACCGGATTACCCTTTACAGAACACTCAATACTTTCATTGAGAGAGGTATTTTTCATAAAATAATACTAGAAGATCATCAAAGTTTTTATGCCCTTTGCAGTATGGAATGTAGTACAGAAGGACACCAGCATCAGCATGTTCATTTTCAATGTAACCAATGCAAAGAAGTCTCTTGTCTTGAGACCAAGGAGCCGATTCAGCTGGCCATTTCTAATTATTTTGTGGATGATATTGAAATTACGGCCTCAGGGTTGTGCCAAAATTGTCAGGACTAGAGGGTAAATCTCATTATTTTTATATTAATACAGATACTAGGTCTAGATAAGACCAGTTTAATGTCTCTGCATTATTTGGCTAAGTCAAACTAGCCTTCCATCGGTAAAATCATCGGTAGAACATTCAACTAAAAATATGAGTAATATAAGGCCTTGACTCTAGTGGGAATGAAAAGACTTATTCAGCTAGATTGCCTTTATTGTTTATTATGGTCAATGAGACTCCTATGTAATATAAAAGTAAATACTAGGAGTTTCACATAATATGACCTCTAAAAGTTTGCCTATGAATTACTTATTCAATAGAAAAGAAATAACGACTACTATTCTACGACTATGAACTGTCCCATCATACCCGATGCTTCATGCGCTAGGATATGGCAGTGATACATATAAGGGAATTCATCGCTCGTAAAATTTTCAAACTGCGTTATGAATCTAACTGTTGATCCAGCCAAAACCTGAACTACGTCTTTACGACCCGCTTTGTAATCAGGTGGGGCTATCCCATCAATGTCTAAAATATAAAATTGTACATCATGTATGTGAAACGGATGCTCTTGATCCGAATTATTTGTAATTTCCCATATCTCTATGTTATCCAATGGTATTTCCAAATTGTTTACATCATGGTCATATCCGACTCCATCAATTGTCCAGTTAGGTCCTGGACCAGCTAATATTTTTTGACGCGTAATATCTGCTTCAGACTCACTCCATGATGGAAAGTTTTCTAAAGAGGATGGAATCGTAGTGACAGCACTTGTAGTTGGTTCAGAAATAATTAGAGTAATCATATTTTCCGCATTAGTGGCCGACAGACGTCCGCCACCACCACCGGGTCCGCCACCACCACCAGGTCCGCCACCTTCCGGAGCGGTATTTTGAAGGTAAATGGTTTGGCCTTGGTAGGCAGTCAGGTCTAACATAATTTCATATCTTTCACCGTTGGTGATTTCTAATTCAGAAACGTAAGCAGTTGTAGGAAGTAATCCCCCCTCAGTGCCAATAATCATTATATTTTCACCTGTACTTAAATTTAAAGTAAAATTTTCACCATCATCTGCATTCAATATATGAAAGCGAACCATTTGAGCTGGTAGCTCCAGAATTGGATCAATAGTACCATTAATTACTGCGACCTCAGTCCCTCCTTCTGTGGAAAACTCATATGAATCATCAAATGCTTGATATTGAAGAATTAATGGATATTCATCTACATATAATGTCTTTGGCAGCATCGATTGGATTGGAGATGACTCATCGCGAACAATGATCATTCCTGCCAGACCCGCGTTTACTTGTTCTCTACTGTTGCCATGTAAATGTGGATGATACCACGAGGTAGACGCTTCATCCATCACTGTGAAAGAAGGTTGCCATGTAGAATTGGCATCAATCACAACGTGAGGACCACCGTCTATATTTGGAGGTACATGCATTCCGTGCCAATGTACAGTTGTCGCTTCTGATTGATTATTGTTCACAGTAATATTCATTATGTCATCTTTGTTCATCACAAGAAGTGGCCCAAGATAGGAGCCATTAAATCCCCTAGTCGTTGTGAGATGGCCTTCATAGAATTCTGTGGACCCATAATCCATAGTTAAATCTATATTGGTGCTACTGATTATTTCAGGAAATTTTAGGGTGGTTAATCCTGAACCATAAGTTGTTTCTGATGTATCATCAATTACTTCTTCTTCTTCTTCATTAGATTCCTCATCTTCGTTGGATTCCTCATCTTCGTTAGATTCCTCACTAGTTATTTGCAACACTTCATTTGAATTTTCATCTCCACAAGCCACTAATGAAATAATGAAGACTGTTATTAAAATAGATATTAAATTTCTCAAGTGATTTTTCATTTTTAACAAATTAAAACAACAATAATTTTGTAGGATACATAATGAGATTAAATAGAAAAGATTTTAAGTATTTTTGCAAAAAAAAGCTACGAAGATTTCGTAATACGATGGCTTATTAAAATTATTACAATAAATACGTAAAAGTATTATGTTATTTATAGGTCAGTGGCTTGAACATATGATATTATATTAATTAATGAGGCTTAATTTTTTGATTTTATCTGTTTTTCAAAGATTTTGATCTATCAGATTGAGATTAAAGAAAACTGTATTTCTTACCGTAAAAAATCATTTGTTCCTCAAAATCTTTATGCTCATAGATTTCGATATCTATAATCTCGCCGACCTCATTCATGATTGGATGCAATACAGGATTTACAAATCCACCATAAGGAGCTGAAGTGAATTGGACGTCACGTTCTAAAATTTCGGCATGGATTTTTTGATCTACTTTCACACCATAGCCTTCTACCAACGCTTTTGCTGCTTCAAAATCTCCTTCAGATTTGATGCGCTGAACTTCTTGCAATAATTGACCAAAAATTTCACGAAGGGCTTGATAGTCCTTGATGTCATAGTAGGTTTTATTATCTTTGATAATGCGCTCGATGACATTATTTTTCGACCCTTGCTCATAGGCCCATGCGGCTACCCATTGCCGATTGACCATGTGAGCCTCTTCAATGTCGTTGCCCAGTTGAATTCGAATCAGTTGGGTAATCAATCCATTTCTGATATATCCATCATAGGTCGCTTTTCCCTGGGCCTGCCAATCATCGGTCAACCCTAGTTCTTGTATTTTAGGATCAAAGGCATAATATAAACCTACTAGATCGGCCCGACCTTCTTCTATCGTAGAATAATAGTTCTGCAGGGTCTCTTTGGGTTGTCCTACACCTTCATTGAGTTGTCCCGAAGCATGGCCTACTACTTCATGAAGGGCGGTATGTAATTTATCACCCACCTCACCGTAGGCTCTTTCACCGTTGATCTCTTCTTGATCGAAAGCAAACTCCTCTAATCTACCAGAACTGCCGCCACCATTGTAGGCATCTGTTATGTTTCCCAATGAGACTGATTTGGATCCGTGTTCCTTACGAATCCAATTATTATTTGGCAGATTCACTCCAATGGGTGAATTTGGAGAGACCGCACCTCCCAATCCGGCCACATTAACTGTTTTGTAGGTGATGCCGACTACATTTTTTTTCTTGTGTTCTTCCAATAACGGAGAGTGGTCTTCAAACCATTGCGCATGCTGGGAAAGGACCTCCATTTTTTGAGACATGTCAAAATCTTTGATTTCAATAATACTTTCATAGGATCCTCGATAACCTT
>CAJXAT010000131.1 GCA_913050055.1 uncultured Flammeovirgaceae bacterium
TTTTTACTAGGTCATCCAAATGAATCCAACTGATACTTTGCCTCCCTGATCCAATTGGTGCACCGATCCCCCACGAGATTGGAAGGGAAAGTTTAGGAAGTGCTCCTCCTGCTTTTGACAAAACAATTCCGATTCTCAGAATACTTACTTGCATACCTAATTTCTCAAACTGACTGATTTTTTGCTCCCATTTAAATACAAATTGTCCTATGAAGTCACCACCAGAAGGCGTATTTTCGAAACATTCCTCCTGCTTCGTATCACTGCCATAATAACCTATGGCTGAGGCAGAAATGATCTTTGAGGGACGCTTTTTTAATTTTGTAATCTTATCGTAAAGAAGTTTTGCAGCATCTATACGACTCATAATTAGTTTTTGTTTTTGTTTTTTTGTCCACCTTTTATTGGCTATACCCTCACCAGATAGGTGGATGATAAGATCTACCTTCAATGCATTTGGATCAATATATTGATTAGCAATATCCCATTTATAAGAAATGTAATTAGCATTCTCTGGGGGATTTCTACTTAAATGAGAAATTTGGTACCCATTTTCACTCAATGCTGCACTTAATGCTTGACCTATCATTCCTGATCCACCAGTTATCAATATCTTTGTCCCCATGAGGTTTTATCGTTTAATTTCTTTTAAGTTTAAACACACATTGCAGGTCGTATTGTTCTGTTCCTTTCCTTTTTTTTCCATTGGTCAAAATTATGACACTAAATTAACCCTTCTTAATCTCTCCATCAACTCCATTTCCTATGCCGGGTACCAAATTGAATTTGATTTTGAGCCTGAAGCAGTCAAACTTGGATTTTGGAAATACACGAAACGTTTTGGACAACTCATCAATAAGGGGGCCTATTATGTGATTAAAATCCCTGCCATCAACAACGACGGGAACATGAATCTCCATCTTTATTTAACCCTCTCCGGGAAAAAACACACCCAAATGCACCTAGCACTGGATACGGCCCATATTCCCGTACAAAGCCTTACCCTTTATCAAAAGCAAACCAAATATTTAATTCTCGGCTTCAAAAAAGAATTTTATTGGGGACAATACCAAAAAGTCATTGATGCTAAAACAGCAGAAGCTTACAAGCTTTCAAAAAGATACAGACAAATTTCAAAAAATAGCCCCAATACCAAGGAAGCCAATACAACATTAGAAGACCTTTTAGCTATTAATCATGAGATCGAAAAATTAAAAAAATTACAATTATCCTTATGATGATAACCCCGTTCTCTTCGTTTTCATTAATTTTAAGTCTTCTAAAATCAACCCATATATGGAATGAAAAATATCTTATTTCTATTTATAATACTCGCTGCCAATAGCTGTCAGTTCGAAAAAAAAAAAGATAACATAGACGCTTGTACAAAATTTGATGAAGTAGACAACAAAATATTAGCCTTGATGGATAAAATCGAATTAAAGCATAAAGGCGACCGCCCTTTTCTTGGGGCATTTAACATGGAACAAGTCTATTGGATTCAATATAGAGATCGTCGATTACGTGCCATATATCCCAAAAAATGGGATCAGCATTATCGGAAAAATAATGGGAAAGAAGTCTTCAACCCCTGCAAGTGCCGAGAATTATTACGCCTATCGGAGCGTCGAATAGAAGACTTGCAAATGTATCTGATTGGCGGCCCTGCGGATCAGCAAGATTGTCCGAGCAAACTCAATGAATAAGAAAAAAAATACTTAAACCCCTTTTTTGTAATTCAGTTGCTTCGAAAAATAGGTCCATTTAAAATGCATATTTCACTCCCAAACCAATTTCTGTCCCTGGTGTAAGCTGATTGAAAATCTGATCTTGTGCCCGGTATGCCTCAAAAAAATCTTCTCTCTTATCATTAAGAATATTGTTAATGCTGAAATTAATTGTGGCCTGCTCATTCTTTCCTATTGCTTTGTTAAGATTAAAATTCAAACTATTAAATGGCTGCGAATAAATATCTGGGAAGAACCCTTCTCCTACCACATTTAAGGTCTTACCTTTTACATTATAAAAGAGTCCGGCATCAAATATTCTTGAAGGGTTATTATATTGAAATCCAAAGTTAATCACGTAAGGTGCCTGTCCAACCATTACACGGCTATCTTTAACAACTTCATTTGTTTTTTGATAGACTAAACGTGAATCAAATTCCATCTCGGTCATCTCAATTCTGGAATCCACCACGGTCATGTTTCCGTAAACACTTACGTTTTTCATCCAAGGAACCACAAAATCCAAGGCTTTACGAAATTCTAATTCCGCACCCAATACTTGCCCGTTACCCACATTTCTAGGTTGAAATTCATTTCCAGATTGCGAATTGGCAATACGAACCAGTTCAATAGGCGCATTGAAATATTTATAAAAAGCACTCAAAGAAAATAATTGGCCCCTGTTTAAAAAAAGTTCCCATCTTAGATCCAAATTATCAATTCTAGTCTCTTTAAGATTTCCATCCCAAACAACTGTACCCTCTGAATCAAAATATTGAAAAAATGCTCCATTAAACACTCTATTACTCACAGGATCCAAAATTTGGGCATACGATAGCTCTTTAAAACTGGGTCGCGCAATAGTTTTTGAATATGAAAATCTTAAGTTTTGATCATCCGTTAGACTATATACGGCATTGAGTGATGGAAAAAAATCTATAGAATTCAAAACGTCATCATCAGTTAATAAATAAGCCCCATCAATTTCTCCAGATCTAATTTGGGTCATCAGAACAGACCTAGTTGCTGAATCTGCAGCGTTGCCCAGTTGATTTGCCGCTTGTTGATTCATCCCTGAGTGGATTTGCTCAAAATGTTCTATTCTCAAACCTAAAATTGTTTTTAGCTTTTCCGAAATTAAGATCTCTGCCGAAGCATACCCGGCTAAATTAAAATTCGTTGATTTGTAGGCATTGGAGTTGGGATTAACGCCCCCATCGCGCTGATAATAAATGTCCTTACCTTCGACATCCGAGGAATTTCCGTACAAATTGCCATCCGAAATAATGTCATCGAAACTTATACCATCAGCCCAACTTGAGGATCCAGTCCTACTGGTAATATTGAATGCTTGAATAGCATAATTTCGTGTTTTTAAAACATAACTGGTGCCCACACGATATTTGGCTTCTCTACCTAAAAGCATCCCAGTATTTAATAAATCTACTTTACCGACCATATTGCGTTCATCGAGAAATCGCCACCTTCTTGTAGGAAATCCCGCTGCTCCTGCATTGATTCGATTGAACCCGGCATCATCAGAAAAAGCTGCTCTTCTGATATCGGGATCAGTCATACGAGAAAAAGTAGGTGATAATTTCCACTCCAACTTCCAGGCTGTTCCTCTAAAATAATGAACTCCGTTAAGCAAAATATTGGTAAGCCCTCTTTGGCCATATTCTAAGTTGTCATTAAAAGCCGTATAATCAGAAATCAAACGTGGATCAAAATCATCTTCTGGATCTGAAATAGTATTTATTCTAGCTGTCTTTTTCTCGCCATTTTGAAGACGATTAACGGAAAGCTTGAATTTTGAGTTTTGCGTTTTATACGCTAAGCCGAAAAGACCTGATAATAATGTGTTTTCTGTAGTAAAAGCCCCAGACCGCAATGTGGCTGACCCCATTTCATAAACCTCTGCACCATCTCTTTTTTGATATTCTCCAAAAAATACGTCTTGAAAAAATTTGTTATTCTTTTTGTAATTACCCGAAAAGAAATATCCAAATGAACGTCCATTTGATAAGTTTTTTTGATCTCCAATAGAGAATCCTAAGCTGTAGTTCATGAAATTTGTCTGCTCTTGAGCTGCCAATTGCTGAGAAAACAACTTACTAGTATTGTATACCTCTTCACTTGTATTCATGTAGGGAACAGGGAGTCCAGCATTGTCAACTTGGTTTGGAATATCCCTAAGACCTGAATCAAATCCCAGCCAATCGGTAGCGCTGCCCGTATAGGTTAAAGCGTTTTTTTTAAAGTGCATAGAAGGATTATAGGTAATCCCCAAGGATATGTCGAAAATCTTTTCCTCCGGAAAATCCTTAGTCTCAATATTGACCAACCCTCCTGTAAAATCTGCCGGTTTATCTGCTGAAGCGGTTTTGAAAATCATCATATTATTCAAAAGTGCTGTTGGAAAAATATCTATTTGCAAACTATTTCTATCTGGATCTAGACCAGGAATATCCACTCCATTGAGCATAGTTTTGGTATATCGGTCTCCCAAACCCCGGACATAAACATATTTGCCTCCTTCCACACTAACACCAGTAACACGCTTAATCGCCCCTGCGGCATCTGAATCTCCAATTTTTCGAAAACTGGCTGAAGAAATACCATCCATCACATTGGGTGACTTTCGTTTCACAGCCATGAGTGCTGCCTCGGTGGACTTAGCCACTTGTGCTGATACCACTACTGCCTCTAACTCTTCTACATCTGATTGAAGAAATATTTGATCTATGACCGTCACCTCGCCAGATTTTACTTCTACCCCAGAGATAACTGTTGTTTTTAAAGAAACAAAGCTGGCTTGCAAATCATAAACTCCGGGAACCGCTTGAAAAGAAAAATTACCATCAAAGTCTGTAACTGCTCCCGTAGATGTTCCGGTAATAATTACGGTTACTGAAAAAAGAGGTTCACCTGTTTCTTCTTCTATTACTGTCCCTCTAATTGTCCCTTTTTGAGCATAAGAGCAGATACTCCACAGAGTAAATATGCTGGCGGTGAGTAATCTATTCATGGAAATTAATTAAAAATTTAAGCTCAAAAATTAAATCTAACAGTCGCGGGTTGCTTGTTAGGTAAAGGTGCACCTATAACATTTAATAAAATATTTTTTAACAAATACATAATTTAAAATTAACATTTGATCAACTTTAATTAATATTTGGTTAACGTGGATGTCAATTTTAATTAACTTTTGAGTAATTTCATGACTTAATTTTAAGGAACATTTCTAATAAATTATTTTTACCTTTTTTTATTGGATATGTTATAGTATTTGCACAAAACCAAATAATTAATATCATGTAAAACCACTGATTCAACGGCATTAATTCTAAAAAGAGAAATAAAAAAACCGCAAAAAATAATTTGCGGTTTTTTTGATTTAATGTTGAGAAAAGGGATTTCAATTATAAGCCAATTCCAGTAAGAGCTCCCGATATGCCTGCCCATGTCCAATCAAACATCGAGGCAGCAGGACCCTGAGTCCTAGACCCTGCAGCAACCGTAGTTGTTATTGCAGCAGCAGATGTGCCCAAAACTGTAGTAGCATCAACTCCTGTGGGTAAAGTAATTTCCCAGGCCGATGAAGTCCCACTTTCATCTCCCCCAAATGATTCAATCGAGTTTCCTGCAGCCGCTACTGCCGAATCTAAACCAAAGATATATAACCCCACTAAAGCTGCATTTGTTGATCCATCCCAATCTACCACGTGATCAATGTCAGCTCCGGCATAAACTACACCATTTGAAAAGGTATGATATCCTGAACCTACATCATTAACTTTTGCAGTTCCCTCAGGTCCATCTAATTCAAATGCAGATCCGCCCTGAGGAGTTACAATGATATAATCTGTACAAGTCCCTTGCCAGTCTTGATCTGTATCCATGCTATCATCTCCAGCATTCCAAATCAAGGCTTTTGAAACGCTAACGGTACCACCAAACCACTCTATACCATCATCCTGATTTGCTACGACTTCAACACCTTCAATGGTTGTCCCTGTTCCAACTCCTCCCAAGGTCAAACCGTTAATTTCATTTCCTTCACCAATATTTGACCCACCATGACGAATAGAGATATAACTAATCGTACCTGAATTATCCGCCGCATCAGTACCACCATAAAGACCATTAATATCTGTAGTAGGAATTCCTTCAATATTTGTTTCAGCAGCATCATCACCTAGTGAACTAGGCGCATTTCCTAATACAATAATACCACCCCAAAGACCAGACACATCAGGCTCCAAATTGGGCGAAACATTTCCTCCAGGTTGAACTTCATCAACTACTGACGTAAAAATTATCGGAGCACTTGCCGTTCCTTGAGCATTTAAAGTTCCTCCTCTGGCTATTAAGAGAGCAGTAGCATTAGCCCCAGCGCCATATTCTCCTTTGACAATAGTACCCGGCTCAATGGTAAGTGTTGCTCCTGAAGTTAC